>NZ_JAKVOI010000001.1:2700000-3000000 GCF_022482905.1 Clostridium sp. | reverse complement strand
GCCAAATTAGGCTTTCTTCAAACTTACTACAACTCTTCTAAAAGGTTCTTGACCTTCACTATAAGTATTAACATAATAATCATTTTGAAGCGTAGAATGAATTATTCTTCTCTCATAGGGATTCATTGGTTCAAACTTTACAGTTCTTCCTGTCCTTTTTACCTTTTCAGCAACCCTTTTGGCAAGTCTTTTTAAAGTTTCCTCTCTTTTATACCTGTAATTTTCCGTATCTAAAATTACCCTCTTATATTCCATATTGTGATCTTTATTGACTATAAGACTTATAATATACTGCAGGGCATCTAATGTTTCACCCCTATATCCTATAAGTATTCCCATATCCGATCCAGATAAATTTATTTTTACTGTATTGTTTTCTTCTTTTATTATAACCTCTGCTTCTATCTTCATACAATCTAAAATATTTCTTATAAAAACCTGGACTTCTTTTATATAATCTCTCTTTAACTTAACCCTTATTCTAGCCGGCCTAGAGCCTATCAAATTTAGAAAACCCTTATTACCAGAATCCAAAACTTCAATTTCAACTCTATCTTTAGTTACCCTCAAATCTGATAATGCATTATTTAAAGCATCCTCTACCGTTTTTCCGGTTACTTCCAAAACCTTCATGCCGTAATCAGTCACCCCCTAAACTTACTAGCCAACCCTTTTTTCTTCAATTCTCTTTATTACAAAATTCTGTGCAATTTGAATCAAGTTACTAACTACCCAGTAAAGTACTAGTGCAGATTTTAACTTCCAACTTATAAAAATCATAAATATTCCCATACCTATGTTCATTTTTCTACTCTGATTCGCTTGGGCACTATCATCAGAAGGCATTATTAACCATCCTGAAAGAAATGTAGTCAATCCTGATAAAACTGCAAGAACCATATCAGGTTTTCCTAAATCCTTTATCCATAGAAAACCAATACCATTTATTCCCGTTAAATGATTAAATACATAGTACAATGCTAAAAGTATCGGCCATTGAATAAGAAGTGGCAGACATCCACTAAAGGGACTAGCACCTTTTTCTTTGTAAAGTTTCATCATTTCCTTTTGTGCTCTTTGGGGATCTTTCTTATACTTTTCTTGCATTTTTTTAACTTCAGGTTGAATTTTATTCATTACTAATGAAGATCTAATCTGTTTTACACCTAAAGGTAATATTAACACCCTAATTATTATAGTCATTAAAATTATAGCCAAACCATAAGAAATATTTTGATCTGGAACTACCGAAACTACTCCTCTATGTAGGTACTCAAAAAATTGAACAAAAGCCTTGTATAGATATTGCATATTAACCTCCTGGCAATTATTTAACCGGGTCGTATCCACCTTTACTTAATGGATTGCACCTTATTATTCTCATTATAGACATAAAACCACCCTTTATAGCCCCATATTTATAAATAGCCTCTAAAGAATATTGTGAACAAGTTGGGTAAAACCTACAACATGGTCTTTTTAAAGGTGAAATATAGTTTATATAAAATTTTATCAAATAAATTAAAAGTATTTTCATTTATTTATACAAACCTGCCTTTTTTATTAAATATTTAACACTAGTCTCTATATCTCTGTAACTTTTATCATTTGATGCATTTCTAGCTATAAAAACCATATTGTATCCTACTTTTAGATTATCACAATTTAACCTAATACTTTCCTTTATTAATCGTTTAATCCTATTTCGGACGACACTCTTACCTACTTTTTTACTTACAGATACACCTAATTTATTAAAACTCTTATTATTTCTATATATGTAAAGTACTAATAAATTATTAGAAAAAGATTTGCCTCTTTTATAGACGACCCTAAACTCTGCATTTTTTTTTAATCCAAAAATCATTATATACTGTACTCCTCTTTTTTCTACATTGCAGAAAAAGGCCCCAAAAAGTGGCCCTTATGCTGATAATCTCTTTCTACCTTTTTGTCTTCTTCTTTTAATAACATTTCTTCCAGATAAAGTTCTCATTCTCTTTCTGAAACCATGTTCTCTTTTTCTCTGTTTTTTCTTTGGCTGATAAGTCATCCACATAACAATTTAACTACTACTTAAATAAATATTAGCAGCAGTTCTGCCTCCCTTCTATATCATATATACTACTGTATTATTTTTATCTGCTAAAACAGTTTTAAACTTTATTTTATTTATTAATTTTTAAAGTTTTACTATTAAATTATATATTCACTACTCTTTAATGTCAACACAATTTCTTGAACATTCATAAACCATAAACACTTAAAAATAAATCATTGTTAATTTTTAAACTATCAATAGCATATATTTTTGTGGATAACTTCTTGAATAGGTATCTTTATTTTGATATTATAAATAGAGAATTGTGTATAAGTCAATTTTAATAATATTTATCCACAGCTGTGGATAAATATGTGGATAACATGTTTTTATATTTTTTTCACTTTTCTAATGTCAGTTATATCAAGGCTTATTATATTAATAATTTATGTTGATAATGTTATTTTTATTATTATTTCATTGTTTATAATATAATATCCAAAAAAAATATTACCAATGTTATAAACATGTGAATATTTTTATAAACACATGGAAAGTAATTATAATAAATTGTTTATATACTGTTTATATATTGTGCTTTTATTATGCAAGACAGGAGGATAGAGGATGAATGCCTACTTACAAGATTTATGGGACAAAACTTTAAATATTATAAAAAATGGTATTACAGAAGTAAGTTTCAATACATGGATAAAAAGCATTACTCCATTATCATTAGAAAACAATACAATAAAATTAAGCGTACCAAATGACTTAACGCGAGGCGTTCTAAACAACAAATACAAAGATCAAATAATAAGGACATTAAAAATTATTACATCAAAAAAATACAATATTGAATTCTTAGTATCTGAAGAAGAAGCATTAACTTTAGATGAATCAAATGATACAAAAAAAACATCAAAAATAAAAAAAGAATCTATAAACATGTTAAATCCCAAATATACATTTGATTCGTTCGTTGTAGGAAACAGCAACAGATTTGCTCATGCAGCATCACTTGCAGTAGCAGAATCCCCTGCAAAAGCATATAATCCATTATTCATATATGGAGGAGTCGGCTTAGGAAAAACCCATTTAATGCATGCTATAGGACATTACATACTAAAAAGCAATCCATCTTCAAAAGTAGTTTACGTTTCATCAGAAAAATTTACAAACGAACTTGTAAACTCTATAAAAGATGATAAAAATGTTGAATTTAGAAATAAATATAGAAATATAGATGTATTATTAATAGACGATATTCAATTTATAGCAGGCAAAGAAAGAACACAGGAAGAATTTTTTCATACATTTAATTCATTATATGAAGCGAACAAACAAATTATTCTTTCCAGCGATAGACCTCCAAAAGAAATATCTACCCTTGAAGATAGATTAATTTCTAGATTTGAATGGGGCCTTATAGCAGACATACAAGCACCAGACTTTGAAACAAGAATTGCAATATTAAAAAAGAAAGCAGATGTAGAAAAATTAAAAATACCAAATGAAGTAATGGTATATATAGCAACCAAAATTAAATCAAATATAAGAGAATTAGAAGGTGCACTTATAAGAATAGTTGCTTTTTCATCTCTTACAAATAAAGAAATAAGCATAGATTTAGCTGTTGAAGCATTAAAAGACATCATTTCAAATAAACAATCCAAACAAGTTACAATAGAACTTATACAAGAAGTTGTAGCAAATTATTATAATTTAAGAATGGATGATTTTAAATCTTCAAGACGTACAAGAAATGTTGCCTTTCCAAGGCAGATAGCAATGTACTTAAGCAGAAAACTAACTGATATGTCACTTCCTAAAATAGGAGAAGAATTTGGTGGAAGAGATCATACTACTGTAATTCATGCTTATGAAAAAATATCTGGAAATTTAAAAGTAGATGAAAGCCTTCAAAATGCACTAAATGAATTGACAAAAAGAATAAATCAGTCATAGTTATAAACATATGTTAATAATTTTTCAAGCTATACCTGTTAATAAAAAATTATATTTGTTTATTTATATTAATATGTGGATAAAATCAATTTTTTTAAATTATTTATCCACAATTATTTTTCTTGTTTTTCTGTTGTTTATCAACACCTGCAAGTGTTATTAACATATTCACATGCCCTACTACTATTACTACTAAAGATAATTATCTAAATTATCTATTCTTAAAGAAAAAATATATATTATACAGGAGGAAAAAATGAAATTTAATTGTACCAAATCAAAATTACAAAATGCAATCTTCACAGTACAAAAAGCAATTACAGGGAAATCCTCAATGCCTATTTTAAATGGAATATTAATCGAAGCAATCGATAATAAAATTATATTGACCGGATCAGATATAGACTTAACTATAGAAACAACAATTTCAGCTGAAATACATGAGAAAGGCTCAATTGTAATAAACGCACGATTATTCGGAGAAATAATTAGAAGATTGCCAAATAGTGATATATATATAGAAACTACAGAAAATAATTCAACTCAAATATTATGTGAAAAATCAAATTTTAATATAATAAATATGAATGTTGAAGATTTCCCGGAACTTCCAAAGATAAATGAGAATATGATGTTCTCAATATCTGAAAATATACTTAAAAATATGATAAAAGAAACTATATTTGCAACAGCTCAAGATGAAACAAGACCAATTCTTACTGGAGTTTTATTTGAAACAAAAAATGAAACTTTAAATTTAGTTGCATTGGATGGATACAGATTGGCATTAAGGTCAGAAATTCTAAAAAATGAAAATGAAATAAATGCCGTTATTCCGGCAAAAACTTTAAATGAAGTTTCGAAAATATTAGAGGATAATGAACAGAATGTAAATATAACCTTCACACCAAATCATATATTATTCAACCTAGAGGAAACAAAAATAGTTTCAAGACTTTTAGAAGGCGAGTTTATAAAGTATAATTCTATAATACCTGAAGAATTTAACTCAAAAGTCATAGCTAAAAGAGAGGAACTTTTGGATTCTATTGAAAGAGCATCACTCTTAGCTAAAGATAGTAATACCAATCTTATAAAATTGAACATAGATGAAGAAAGTATTATAATAACCTCTAATTCTCAATTAGGAATGGTTAAAGAGGAAACAAATATAATTTTGCAAGGACAGCCATTACAAATTGCATTTAATTCAAAATATCTTATGGATGTATTGAAAATAATGCAGGAAGAAGAAATTTCGTTAGAGTTTTCAAGTAATGTGAGTCCATGTATTATCAAAAATAAGGATGAAAATAAAAATAACTGTATTTATTTAATTCTTCCAGTTAGACTTTTAAATAATTAATAAAAATAAAAATCAATATATTGGAGATAATAGAAAATGAAAGAAATAAAAGTAAATACTGATATAATAAAATTGGATTCTTTTTTAAAGTGGTGTGGTGCTGTTTTTACTGGTTCAGAGGCAAAATTTTACATACAGAACGGGAAAGTTAAATTAAATGATATAGTTGAAAATAGAAGAAGTAAAAAATTATCCAAAGGAGATATAGTTGAGATAAACGGTATATGCTATAAAATTATATAACAGCAAAATATCATTAATTGTGCAATAGTTATATTGTGATATAATTAAAACTAGGTGTTTTTATATGTATATAAAATATTTGCAGCTTATCAATTTTAGAAACTACAGAGAGTTGAACATTGAATTAAACCAAAATATGAATATATTTATAGGTGATAATGCTCAAGGAAAAACAAATATACTAGAAAGTATTTATTATTTTAGCATAGGTAAGTCATTTAGAACGAACAAGGATAAAGAGCTTATAAATTGGAATGGGAAAGAAGCATATATAAAATCTTACATAGTTAGAAATGGATTAAATAAAAAAATAGAGATAAAAATTTTTAAAGAAGGTAAAAAAGGGATAAATATAAATTCTATAAAAGTAAATAAGTTGTCTGATTTGATGGGAATTTTTAATGTAGTAATGTTTTCACCTGAAGATTTAAAAATAGTAAAGGAGTCTCCTGTATTCAGACGAAAATTTTTAGATATGGAGTTATGTAAATTAAGCAGAAAATATTATTTTAATTTAATACAATATAATAAAGTACTAAATGAAAGAAATGCCCTACTTAAAAAATTAAATTACAATGATAAAAGTATTCTTGATATATACGATGAACAACTTTCAAAATATGGAGAAGTAATTATAGCTTTTAGAAATAAATATATAAGTGAATTGAACCAAAAAGGTAAAATAATACACTTTGATATAACTTCAGGAATTGAAAAGATAGAATTTAAATACATGACTTCAGTAATAGATTTAAGCCATATCAGAAAAAATTTATTATGTGATCTGGTAAAAAATAGAGAAAATGATATAGAAAAAAGAAATACCTCATCTGGACCTCACAGAGACGATTTTAACATCAGTATAAATGGAGTAGATGTTAGAAATTATGGATCTCAAGGACAGCAGCGAACGTCTGTTTTAACTATTAAATTTGCTTCTCTTGAAATAATAAAAGACAAAACAGGTGAATACCCAGTTTTGTTACTTGATGATGTTTTATCTGAACTGGATAAAAGCAGACAAAAATATATATTAAGTTCAATAAAAAAATTTCAGACCTTTATAACATGTACAGGGATAAATGATATAAAAAATTATATAAAAAAAGAAAACCAATTATTTAAAGTTAGAAATGGCGGCATATTTAGGATTTAACAGATGAAAGGAGATTATTTATGTTTTTACATTTAGGTGAAAATATAGTTGTACCTATAAAAGATATAATTGGCATATTTGATGTCGAGGCCTCGATGTATAGCTCTGATACAAGCCAATTTTTAAGAATGGCTGAAGAAGATGGATTTGTACATAGAATTACAAAAGACAAACCAAAATCATTTATTATTGCTGAAGTAGATAAAAAAAGTAAAGTTTATTTATCTCCAATATCTTCGTCCACATTAACTAAAAGATCAGAAGCTATATATTACGAATCTTAAAGGATAGGAGGATATAAATGCCAGAAAATAATAAACAAATTTATGATGAAAATCAAATACAGGTATTAGAAGGGTTGGAGGCTGTAAGAAAAAGACCGGGTATGTATATTGGAAGTACGAGTTCAAGAGGCTTGCATCATCTGGTATATGAGATAATTGATAACAGTATAGACGAAGCTTTAGCAGGTTATTGCAGCAAAATAAAAGTTGTTATACATAATGATAATTCAATAACTGTATCTGATAATGGTAGAGGAATGCCCGTAGGTATTCATCCAAAAATGAAAAAACCGACAGTGGAAGTAATAATGACAATTCTTCATGCAGGTGGAAAATTTGGCGGAGGTGGATACAAAGTTTCAGGAGGTCTCCACGGAGTTGGAGCATCTGTTGTAAATGCTCTGTCGGAAATTTGCGAAGTAGAAGTAAAAAGAGAAGGACATATATGGAAGCAGGTATTTAAAAAGGGTAAGGCAGTAACTGGACTTGATATTATAGGTGACAGTGATGAGCATGGTACTAAAATTTATTTTAAACCTGATTCTGATATTTTTGACGAAATAGAATATGATTATGATACTCTTGCAAATAGAATTAGGGAATTGGCCTTTTTAAATAAAGGAATACAAATAGTTTTGCAAGATGAAAGAAATGAAAAATATGAAACTTTTCACTATGAAGGTGGAATAAAATCTTTTGTAAAATACCTTAATAGAAATAAACAGGTAATCCAAAAAGAACCCATTTATGTTGAAGGGAGAAAGGAAGACTGTTCTCTGGAAATTGCTATCCAATACAATGATGGTTATGCGGAAAATATATTTGCATTTGCGAATAATATAGATACAGTAGAAGGCGGAACTCATTTAGCAGGTTTTAAATCTGCGCTTACAAGGGTATTTAATGACTATGCTAAAAAGTATGGAGTTTTAAAAGAAAATGATAAGAACTTGTCAGGAGAAGATATAAGAGAAGGTCTTACTGCAGTTATATCAATAAAGTTGGCTAATCCACAATTTGAAGGTCAGACAAAGACGAAACTTGGAAATAGCGAAGTCCGTGGCATAGTAGACAGCATAATGGGAGAAACCTTGAGTAATTATCTTGAGGAAAATCCCCAGATAGCAAAGACTATACTTGATAAATCATTAATGGCATTCAGGGCAAGAGAGGCTGCCAGAAAAGCAAGGGAAATAACAAGACGTAAATCTGTACTTGAAAATACATCATTGCCCGGGAAACTTGCAGATTGTTCTTCTAAACATCCTTCCGAATGTGAAATATATTTGGTAGAGGGCGATTCAGCAGGAGGCTCTGCAAAACAGGGAAGAGATAGAAAATTCCAGGCTATACTCCCTCTTAGAGGAAAAATAATGAATGTTGAGAAACAAAGACTTGATAAAATACTTGGATATGAAGAAATAAGAGCAATGATAACTGCTTTTGGTGGTGGAATAGGAAGAGAATTTGATGTTTCAAAAATAAGATACTATAAAATAATAATAATGACAGATGCGGATGTGGATGGTGCACACATAAGAACCCTGCTGCTTACATTTTTTTACAGGTATATGAAGGAACTTATAGAGCAGGGACACGTTTATATAGCTCAACCTCCTCTTTATAGAATAAGCAAGGGGAAAAAAGAAATCTATGCTTATTCAGACAAGGAATTGGATGTGATTCTCAATGACATGGGAGGAAAAGATAATAGTGTAAATATACAAAGATATAAAGGACTTGGAGAAATGGATTCCACACAACTCTGGGATACTACAATGAACCCTGAAACAAGGACTCTCCTTCAAGTAAATGTAGAAGATGCCATGATTGCAGATGAAATGTTTACTATACTTATGGGAGATAAAGTAGAGCCTCGTAAGAATTTTATAATAGAGAATGCTAAGAAAGTAGTCAACTTAGATATATAGTAGAGAGGTGTAATTCATGTTTGATGAAGGAAAAATTTTACCCGTAGATATAAGTAGCGAAATGAAGAGATGTTATATAGATTATGCCATGAGTGTAATTGTAGGTCGTGCGCTGCCAGATGTTCGTGATGGTTTGAAGCCTGTTCATAAAAGAATACTTTATTCAATGTACGAATTAGGACTGTCTCCGGATAAAGGTTATAGAAAATGTGCTAGAATAGTAGGAGATGTTTTAGGTAAATATCACCCTCATGGAGATTCAGCAGTATATGATGCACTTGTTAGAATGGCACAGGATTTTTCAATTAGATATACATTGGTGGATGGACATGGAAATTTTGGTTCAGTTGACGGCGATAGTGCTGCGGCTATGAGATATACTGAAGCAAGGATGAGTAAAATAACTATAGAAATGCTCAGAGATATTAATAAAAATACAGTTGATTTTGTACCAAATTTTGATGGTGAAGAAAAAGAACCATCAGTTTTGCCTTCAAGATTTCCAAATCTTCTTGTAAATGGATCTGCAGGAATAGCAGTTGGAATGGCTACTAACATACCACCACATAACCTTAGAGAAGTTATAGATGGTGTAAATATGCTTATAGATAATCCTGACACTAGCATAATTGAAATCATGAATTCAATTAAAGGTCCGGATTTTCCTACAGCTGGAATAATAATTGGAACATCAGGAATAAAAGATGCATATGAGACTGGGAGAGGTAAGATACTAGTCAGAGCTAAAGCGGAAATTGAAGAGGAAAAGGGAAGAGAAAGGATAATAGTAAATGAACTTCCATACCAGGTAAATAAGTCAAAACTCATAGAAAGTATAGCAGAACTTGTAAAGGATAAAAGAATTGAAGGAATATCTGACATAAGGGATGAATCTGATAGAGAAGGCATGAGAATAGTCATAGAATTGAAAAGAGATTCAAATTCTAATGTAATTTTAAACCAATTGTATAAGCATACAAAATTACAAGATACATTTGGAATTATAATGCTTGCTCTTGTAGATAATGTACCCCGTATATTGAATTTAAAACAGATATTAGAGTGCTACTTGAATTTCCAGAAGGAAGTAATAAGAAGAAGAACGAAATTTGACTTGGATAAAGCTTTAGCACGTGCACATATTCTTGAAGGATTGCGGATAGCACTTGATCATATAGATGAGGTAATCAACTTAATTAGATCATCAAAAACTACGGAAGATGCCAGAAATGGATTGATGTCAAAATTTGAATTATCTGAAAAACAGGCTCAGGCTATTTTGGATATGAGACTACAAAGACTTACTGGTCTTGAAAGAGAAAAGATAGAGAATGAGTATAATGAACTTATTAAGAATATAAGGCATCTAAAAGATATACTTGAAGATGATCATTTGTTGTTAGGTATAATAAAAGGTGAGCTAAATGAAATAAAAGATAAATATGGAGATGACAGGAGAACAGATATACAATTAAGCAATGATGATATAGACATTGAAGATCTTATTCAAGAGCAAGATGTAGTAATAACGCTTACACATTCAGGCTATATAAAGAGAATTGCAGCAGATACCTATTCTTCTCAAAGAAGAGGTGGAAAAGGAATACAGGCGATTACTACAAAAGAAAATGATTTTGTGGAACATATGTTCATAACATCAACTCATAACCATATACTGTTTTTTACAAATAAGGGAAGAGTATATAAATTAAAGGGATATGAGATTCCAGAAGCAGGTAGGACTGCTAAGGGTACTAATTTGGTTAATTTGATACCTATAGATAGAGATGAAAAAATTCAAGCAGTTATAACTTTTAAAAATTTTGATGAGAATAATTATTTTATAATGGGAACAAAAAAAGGAATAATTAAGAAAACTGAGATAAGTAAATATGCCTCTATAAGAAAGAATGGACTAAATGCCATAAATTTGAGAGAAGAGGATGAGCTTATAGGTGTCAGAATGACTACAGGTGATAGTGAGATTACAATGTTTACAAGAAATGGTTACGCAATAAGGTTTAGTGAAAAAGATGTAAGGCCTATGGGAAGAACTGCATCTGGAGTAAAGGCCATAACTTTGAGGGATAATGATATAGTAGTAACTATGGATATTGTAGATAAGGATTCAGATGTTCTGGTAGTAAGTGAAAATGGTTTTGGAAAGAGGACGCCAATATCTGAATATACCCTTCACAGAAGAGGAGGCAAGGGTATTATAACCTATAAAATAACAGATAAGACAGGACCTATTGTAGGAGCAAGAGTGGTAAAAGATGAGGATGAAATGATGCTTATAAACAACAGTAATGTTGCAATAAGAATTAATGTTTCGGATATATCTATAACTAGTAGAAATGCTATGGGAGTAACACTTATGAAAAATGAAGAAGAGCAAAAGATAGTCGCAATTGCTAAAATAAATTGTAATGATGATATAGAAGGCGATGAAGCTGAAAAATAGTATATGATCTTACTTATGATATTGCAGTAGAGTAACTACTTTCACTGCAATATCTATTTTTTATTTCTAAAATAAAGTAAAAAAATTTATTATAAAGTATTGACAGTAATCTTATATGGTGATATTATATAAAAGTCGCAGGAATTGCGACAGCAAAGAAGAGACATGATCCTTGAAAATTAAACAGAATAGAAACAAGTGAAAACTTGAAGAAATAAACCAGCAATTTTTTTGAGCTGCAGAGATGCAGTAATTAAGAAATCGAACCAGTATGTTACAATTTGTAACATGCCAAAATTGGCAGGAGCGAGCAGGACGAGGAAAAACTTGAAGGAGGAGCGGAGTTTACTTGTGTAAATGAGCACCGAAGTGAAAGTTTTGACGAAGTAATGCGAAGCTGATGACAATTTTTAGATGAGCAAGCAAACTTTTAAATTGAGAGTTTGATCCTGGCTCAGGACGAACGCTGGCGGCGTGCCTAACACATGCAAGTCGAGCGAAGGAACCCCTTCGGGGGAGACTTAGCGGCGGACGGGTGAGTAACACGTGGGTAACCTGCCTCAAAGAGGGGGATAGCCTCCCGAAAGGGAGATTAATACCGCATAAGACCTGAATTCGCATGAATTCAGGATAAAAGGAGAAATCCGCTTTGAGATGGACCCGCGGCGCATTAGCTAGTTGGTGGGGTAGAAGCCTACCAAGGCAACGATGCGTAGCCGACCTGAGAGGGTGATCGGCCACATTGGAACTGAGATACGGTCCAGACTCCTACGGGAGGCAGCAGTGGGGAATATTGCACAATGGGCGAAAGCCTGATGCAGCAACGCCGCGTGAGTGATGAAGGTCTTCGGATTGTAAAGCTCTGTCTTCTGGGACGATAATGACGGTACCAGAAGAGGAAGCCACGGCTAACTACGTGCCAGCAGCCGCGGTAATACGTAGGTGGCGAGCGTTGTCCGGAATTACTGGGCGTAAAGGGTGCGTAGGCGGATGTTTAAGTGAGATGTGAAATACCCGGGCTTAACCTGGGAGCTGCATTTCAAACTGGATATCTGGAGTGCAGGAGAGGAGAACGGAATTCCTAGTGTAGCGGTGAAATGCGTAGAGATTAGGAAGAACACCAGTGGCGAAGGCGGTTCTCTGGACTGTAACTGACGCTGAGGCACGAAAGCGTGGGTAGCAAACAGGATTAGATACCCTGGTAGTCCACGCCGTAAACGATGAGTACTAGGTGTAGGAGGTATCGACCCCTTCTGTGCCGCAGTAAACACAATAAGTACTCCGCCTGGGAAGTACGATCGCAAGATTAAAACTCAAAGGAATTGACGGGGGCCCGCACAAGCAGCGGAGCATGTGGTTTAATTCGAAGCAACGCGAAGAACCTTACCTGGACTTGACATCCCCTGAATAGCCTGGAGACAGGCGAAGCCTTTCGGGGCAGGGAGACAGGTGGTGCATGGTTGTCGTCAGCTCGTGTCGTGAGATGTTAGGTTAAGTCCTGCAACGAGCGCAACCCTTGTTGTTAGTTGCTAACATGAAAGATGAGCACTCTAACGAGACTGCCGCGGTTAACGCGGAGGAAGGTGGGGATGACGTCAAATCATCATGCCCCTTATGTCCAGGGCGACACACGTGCTACAATGGGCAGAACAGAGAGAAGCAAGACCGTGAGGAGGAGCCAAACTCAAAAACTGCTCTCAGTTCGGATTGCAGGCTGAAACCCGCCTGCATGAAGCTGGAGTTGCTAGTAATCGCGAATCAGCATGTCGCGGTGAATACGTTCCCGGGCCTTGTACACACCGCCCGTCACACCATGAGAGCTGGCAACACCCGAAGTCCGTAGTCTAACTTAGGAGGACGCGGCCGAAGGTGGGGTTAGTGATTGGGGTGAAGTCGTAACAAGGTAGCCGTAGGAGAACCTGCGGCTGGATCACCTCCTTTCTAAGGAGAAAAGGAACAGGACACTGTTCCATAAAAGTTGGTATTTTGTTTGAGCAAGTAACTTGAAAAATTGATAGTAACGAGCAGATTGAGGAAAAACGCGAACGAGGAGTGGAGTTTACTTATGTAAATGAGCACCGGAGTGAGTGATTTTGACGAAAAGATGCGAAGTTAATAACAATTTTTTATTCTGTTTAATTTTGAAGGATCAGGTTATTCAATATTCTTCAAAATTGTTCCTTGAAAATTGTACAGTAAGAAAAAAGAGAAGTCGAAAGACTTCATGAAAGTAAAGTAAAGCTGAGGTTAATGAAATAACCTTTGTAGATATATGTGGAAAATTAATAGTAGCAAGCAGTTCGAGGAAAGGCTTGAGCGAGGAGCGGAGCTTACTTGTGTAAGTGAGCACCACAGCGAAAGACTTGACGATGAAATGCGAAGCTAATATGGATTTTCTTTAGGTCAAGCTACAAAGGGCGCATGGTGAATGCCTTGGCACCAGGAGCCGACGAAGGACGTGATAAGCTGCGATAAGCTTCGGGTAGACGCAAATAGTCTGAGAACCGAAGATTTCCGAATGGGGAAACCCACAGTGGAAGCACTGAACTGTAAACTGAATTCATAGGTTTATAGAGGTAAACCCGGGGAACTGAAACATCTAAGTACCCGGAGGAAGAGAAAGAAAAATCGATTTTCCAAGTAGCGGCGAGCGAAAGGGAAAGAGCCCAAACCAGGAACTTGTTTCTGGGGTTCGGGCAGACAGAGAGAACAATAGGTTAAGTGAAGAGAGCTGGAAGGCTCCGCCATAGAAGGTAAAAGCCCTGTAGGTGAAAGCTGAAAAAGTTCCAGTCTGTACCAGAGTACCACGAGACACGAGAAACCTTGTGGGAAAGAGGGAGGACCACCTCCTAAGGCTAAATACTACCTGGTGACCGATAGAGAAGAAGTACCGTGAGGGAAAGGTGAAAAGAACCCCGGAAGGGGAGTGAAAGAGAACCTGAAACCGTGTGTCCACAACCGATCGAAGCACTTTAACGTGCGACGATGTGCTTTTTGTAGAACGAGCCAGCGAGTTACGGTATGCAGCAAGGTTAAGCACTTAAGGTGCGGAGCCGAAGGGAAACCGAGTCTTAAAAGGGCGTCTAGTTGCATGCAGTAGACCCGAAACCGGGTGACCTATCCATGGCCAGGTTGAAGCGGAAGTAAAATTCCGTGGAGGACCGAACCACGTTGGTGTTGAAAAACCATGGGATGAGCTGTGGATAGCGGAGAAATTCCAATCGAACTCGGAGATAGCTGGTTCTCCTCGAAATAGCTTTAGGGCTAGCGTCGTGAATGAGTAGTGGAGGTAGAGCACTGAATGGGCTAGGGGCTGACAACAGTTACTGAACCCTATCAAACTCCGAATGCCATATACTTGAATCACGGCAGTCAGACCGGGAATGATAAGATCCTCGGTCAAAAGGGAAAGAGCCCAGATCATCAGCTAAGGTCCCAAAGTGTAAGTTAAGTGGAAAAGGATGTGGGATTTCGAAGACAACTAGGATGTTGGCTCAGAAGCAGCCACACATTCAAAGAGTGCGTAACAGCTCACTAGTCGAGAGATCCTGCGCCGAAGATGTCCGGGGCTAAAACTTACCACCGAAGCTATGGACCCGAAAGGGTGGTAGAGGAGCATCCTGTACGGATAGAAGCAGTACCGTAAGGAGCTGTGGACTGTACAGGAGAGAGTATGCTGGCATAAGTAGCGAGAAATAAGTGAGAATCTTATTGGTCGAAGACCTAAGGTTTCCTGGGGAAGGTTCGTCCGCCCAGGGTTAGTCGGGACCTAAGCCGAGGCCGAAAGGCGTAGGCGATGGACAATCGGTTGATATTCCGATACCGCAAACTGGCGTTTGACAGAAGGGATGACGCAGAAGGATAGGATGTGCACACTACTGGATGTGTGTCTAAGCACTGAGGCAGGCCGGGGAGGAAAACCCATCCGGTTAATGCTGAGGTGTTACAGGGATCCAATTAAGGAGAAGTATCCGATTTCACACTGCCAAGAAAAGTCTCTATGGAGCAAGTTTGTGCCCGTACCGCAAACCGACACAGGTAGGTGAGGAGAGAATCCTAAGACCATCGGAAGAATTGTTGTTAAGGAACTAGGCAAATTAACTCCGTAACTTAGGGATAAGGAGTGCCCCGAAAGGGGCCGCAGAGAATAGGCTCAAGCAACTGTTTATCAAAAACACAGGTCTCTGCTAAAGCGAAAGCTGAAGTATAGGGGCTGACGCCTGCCCGGTGCTGGAAGGTTAAGGGGAATACTAAGCGCAAGCGAAGGTATGAACTTAAGCCCCAGTAAACGGCGGCCGTAACTATAACGGTCCTAAGGTAGCGAAATTCCTTGTCGGGTAAGTTCCGACCCGCACGAATGGCGTAATGATTTGAGCACTGTCTCGACAACAAATCCGGCGAAATTGTAGTGCAAGTGAAGATGCTTGCTACCCGCGATTGGACGGAAAGACCCCGTAGAGCTTTACTGCAGTTTAGCATTGAGTTTCGGTATTGTCTGTACAGGATAGGTGGGAGGCATGGAAACCGGGGCGCCAGCCCTGGCGGAGCCAACGTTGGGATACCACCCTGACAGTACTGGAATTCTAACCGGCGGCCATGAAACTGGTCACGGGACATTGTTAGGCAGGCAGTTTGACTGGGGCGGTCGCCTCCTAAAAAGTAACGGAGGCGCCCAAAGGTTCCCTCAGAAGGGTCGGAAATCCTTCGAAGAGTGCAAAGGCAGAAGGGAGCCTGACTGCGACACATACAGGTGGAGCAGGGACGAAAGTCGGGCTTAGTGATCCGGTGGTACCTCGTGGGAGGGCCATCGCTCAACGGATAAAAGCTACCTCGGGGATAACAGGCTGATCTCCCCCAAGAGTTCACATCGACGGGGAGGTTTGGCACCTCGATGTCGGCTCGTCGCATCCTGGGGCTGAAGTAGGTCCCAAGGGTTGGGCTGTTCGCCCATTAAAGCGGCACGCGAGCTGGGTTCAGAACGTCGTGAGACAGTTCGGTCCCTATCCGTCGCGGGCGCAGGAAATTTGAGAGGAGCTGTCCTTAGTACGAGAGGACCGGGATGGACTGACCTCTGGTGTACCAGTTGTTCCGCCAGGAGCATGGCTGGGTAGCTATGTCGGGAAGGGATAAACGCTGAAAGCATCTAAGCGTGAAGCCCACCTCAAGATTAGATTTCCCACAGCGTAAGCTGGTAAGACCCCTCGGAGAACACGAGGTTGATAGGTCAGGGGTGTAAGCATGGCAACATGTTCAGCTGACTGATACTAATAGGTCGAGGGCTTGACCAAACATTCATCTTACTGTGCAATTTTCAGGGAACAGAGCAGTATTCCATATGGAATACACATGTTTTCAATATTTGCTGTAGAGTTTACAGTAAATAAATTATTAGCAGCGAATAGATCAAGGAAAAGCTTGAAGGAGGAGCGGAATTTACTTACGTAAATGAGCACCGCAGTGAGAACTTTGACGCAGAGATATGAAGCTGATAATGATTTATGTCAAATATCTGGTGGTTATGACGTGAAGGTAACACCCCTTCCCATTCCGAACAGGATGGTTAAGCTTCATTGTGCCGAGAGTACTGCAGGGGAAGCCCTGTGGCAGGGTAGGTTGCTGCCGGGTTTTAAATTAGGATCTTTAGCTCAGTTGGTTAGAGCAACCGGCTCATAACCGGTAGGTCTGGGGTTCGAGTCCCTGAAGGTCCACCATATGGGGGTATAGCTCAGCTGGGAGAGCATCTGCCTTGCACGCAGAGGGTCAAGAGTTCGAATCTCTTTATCTCCACCAAAGCGACTAACAATAAAATTGTTAGTCGCTTTTTAAATTATCTTTATATTATGATATAATAAGTTCAAAATAAAATATAAAAAGAGGGGTAAAAGTGTTTTTTTATAGATTAAAACAGTTTTACTGGAATTTAAGTTCTAATTTAGATGAATATGATTTGTTTTTTTTAAATCATATTTTAAATGATAAAGAATTAAAGTTATTTAATAGATTATCAATTTCCGAACAAAAACATTCTGTTAAAGTTGCTTATAGTGTAGAAAAAATGTGCATTGAAAGAAATATAAATTCCGGGTTACTTATAAAAGCTGCACTTTTGCATGATATAGGTAAGATATATAAAAGACTGAATATTATTGATAAATCTATATTGGTTCTACTAGACAAGCTAACAAGAGGTAAAATGGAAAAAATCTGTAATGTATCTAAGATTTCTAAAATAGGAATATATTATCATCATGCTACATTAGGTGCTGATTTATTGAACAAAATTGGTTGCGATAAATATTTAATTTATCTGGTAAAGAATCATGATAATAAAAATACATACCATAATAGCGATCTTGATATACTTAAGTATTGTGATAATAATAATTAAATAAAATTCTAATTGTAAAAAAGATTTGTGGTAAATTTATGGTAAATTTACAAGGAATTTTTTGAGCTTTATGATATAATTATAAATATGATAATGGAGGCAATTATGAATTCTGAAGAAAGAAGGACACATATAGAAAATATATTGAAAAGTAATAATAAACCTCAAAAGGGACATGTTTTAGCAGAAAAACTTGGAGTTACAAGACAGGTTATAGTTAAAGATATAGCTATTTTGAGGGCGGAGGGTAAGGATATTATAGCAACACCAGAAGGATATTTAATTCCTAAAAGTGAACACAACAGAATCAAGCAGGTAATTGCAGTTTTACATAAATCAGATGAAATGGAAGATGAATTGACAACTATAGTTAAATTTGGTGGAGTTGTTGAAGATGTTATAATAGAACATTCTATATATGGTGAAATTAAGGGAATGCTTATGATAAAATCCATATATGATGTTAAAAATTTTATTTCTAAGGTTAGAGAGACAAAATCAGAACCTCTTTTAGTATTGACAGGAGGAATACATCTTCATACTATTTCTGCAGAAAATTCTTTTATTATAGATAATATAAGGAGAGAGTTGAAAAAGAAAAATTATTTAATTTCCAACTAAAATAAAATTTAAAAGAGGTGATTATCTATGAAAAGAAAAGGAATTACAAGCTTTATAATTATATTTGCAGTTTTGGCATTAGTTACAGCATTTTTAGATAGAATTGTAAATTTCATAATAAATATTGAGTGGTTTAAAGAAGTAGGGTATTTGTCTATTTACTTTACACAAATAAAAGCTACATTAAAATTAATGATACCGTCTTTTATAATATGTTTTTTATGTATATGGTTTTATTACAAGAGTATAAGATTAAGTATAATGAAATATAAAAAAGTTATTGAGGTAAATAAGAATAAGGATATTATTCAGAAAAGAATAGTTATAGTTTTCAATATTATAGTTTCTCTTTTTATTTCTTATTTTTTTTCATCCATTTATTGGTATAGAATTTTGCAATTTACACATTCAGTTCCTTTTAACATAAAGGATCCAATTTTACATTTAGATATATCATTTTATATATTTAGATTACCACTTATACAATCAATATACAGTGCTTTAGTAAGTTTGCTTATTTTTCTTGGAATTTTAACTTTCTTCATTTATATGGGTCTAAGTCTTAATGATAGATTTGTTTCCCAAAAAGGATTTAAAAGGAATTTTAAAAATAGATTTAGTGATTATGACATTAGAAGTGGCATTACAAGATTTGCTGGAAAGCAATTAGCTGTTTTAGCCGCACTTCTAATGATATGTGTGTCCATAGGATATTTTTTAAAGTCAGTAAATCTTGTTTACAGTACTAGAGGAGTAACTTTTGGAGCCGGTTATACAGATATACATATAAGTTTTCTTTTTTATAAAATTATATGTGTAGTATCAATAATTTCTGCAATTGTAATATTCGTGAGCGTAGTCAAATTAAAAATTAAGCCTATTGTAATATCCATATCGATTATTGTAGCTTTAGTTATTATTGAAAATATATCTTCTGTTGTATTTCAGAATTTTATAGTTAAATCAAATCAGAAAACTTTGGAGCAGCCTTATATAAAACGTAATATTGATTATACACGAAAAGCATTTAATATTGAAAATGCGGATTCTAAATTTTTTCCTGTTAAAGATACTCTGACAAAAGATGATATAAAAAATAATATGGATACCATAAATAATATAAGAGTAAATTCATATGATCCAACACTTGAGTTTTACAATCAAGTTCAAATCATAAGATACTATTATAATTTTAATAATATAGATATAGATAGATATGATATAAATGGAAAGTTCACACAGGTTTTTTTAGGTGCCAGGGAAATAAATAGTAATTCTATAGATCCTAATACATGGCAGAATAAACATCTTATTTATACACATGGATATGGATTGGTAATGAACAAAGTTAATTCTGTTACTTCATCAGGTCAGCCTAATTTTGTTATAAAGGATATGCCTCCTCAAAATTCTACAGATATAAAACTTGATAATCCAAGAATATATTTTGGAGAGAGTACTGATGATTATGCTGTAGTAAATACTAAAATAAATGAATTTGATTATCCAAAAGGTAGTGATAATGCCACTAATAAGTATGAAGGCAATGCTGGAATAAAAATGAATTTTCTAAATAGAATATTGTTCTCATTAAACCAAAAGAGTATAAATTTTCTACTTTCAAGAGATATAGACAGCCAGAGTAGGATATTAATAAATAGAGATATCAAAGATAGAGTTAAAAAAATAGCACCATTTTTAAGTTATGATTCAGATCCTTATATAGTTATGAGTGGTGGGAAATTATACTGGATATTAGATGGATATACTGTTTCTGATAGATATCCATATTCACAGCCGCAGGGTAATGGAATAAATTATATAAGAAATTCATTTAAAGTAGTTGTGAATGCCTTTGATGGAAGTACAAATTTTTATATGATGGATAAAAATGACCCTATAGCTCAAAGTTACTCTAAAATATTTCCTGGGTTATTTAAAGATTTGAGCAGTTTATCTCCTGATATAAAAAAGCATTTTAAATATCCAGAAGATATGTTCAACATACAATGTGATGTTATTGGGAAATACCATGTTACTGATCCAAGTGTATTTTATAACGGTGAAGATGTATGGGAAATTGCTAAAAATCAAAAACAAGTTAATGGGAATAAAGATTCCATGGAATCTCCATATGTTGTAATGAAACTTCCAGGTGAGAAAAAAGAAGAGATGATTTTACTTCAATATTTGAACATGAGAAATAAAGATAATATGGCAGCTTTGTTTGGAGCTAGAATGGATGGAGATAATTATGGAAAGATGGTATTATATAAATTTCCACCTGAAAAGACTGTTTATAGCCCTTACTTGTTTAAACAGAGATTAAATCAAGATACTACAATATCACAGGAATTATCTCTCTGGAATAAGGATGGTTCTAAAGTACAGTTTGGTGATACTATAATAGTTCCAATAGATACTTCTCTTTTATATATAGAGCCTGTATATTTAAGGGCGAGTGGGAAAGATAGTATACCTGAAATGAAAAGAGTAATAGTTTCCTATGGTGACAAAATACTATTATCTCAAAATATTGATACAGCAATATCAGAAATATTTGATATTAATCAGGAAGATAATCAGAACAATTCAGATTCTAATGAATCAGATGTAAAAAATACAAGTGATAAATCCTTAAAATTAAAAGAAGCAAAAGACTTGTACAACAAAGCTTTGGATTCACAAAAAAATGGAGATTGGTCTAAATATGGTGACTATATAAACCAACTTGGAAAGCTAATAGATGAACTGAGTAAATAGTGTAATTTAAAAAGCTGTCTATGAAATTTAAGGCAGCTTTTTAAGTTATGAAAAATTGTAAATATATCTATGATTAGCTAGTAAAAGGTACTATAATATAGGTGTTGCATTGGCAATTTAAGATAGAATTATGCTTATTTCTTTGAAAGGAATGTTATGCTATGGACTACGATGTACTTATATTAGGTGGAGGTATAATAGGATGTGCG
The DNA here is from genome assembly GCF_022482905.1 of Clostridium sp. Lineage (NCBI taxonomy): Bacteria > Bacillati > Bacillota > Clostridia > Eubacteriales > Clostridiaceae > Clostridium > Clostridium sp. The sequence goes on along the minus strand of NZ_JAKVOI010000001.1, from coordinate 2,978,566 downwards.
GTTGCCTATGAGCTTTCAAAGTATAATTTAAATATAGCTTTAATAGAGAAGGATTATGATATAGCAGATGATGTAGCTCTTATAAATCCATGTGTGGTATATGATGGAATTGAATGTGGAACTAATCTGTTGTCAAGACTTGAATCTATGGGGAACAGCATTATAAGAGAAATTGCTCCTAAGTTCAATATAAATTTTACAAGAAAAGGTTATCTTATAGTTTCAGACAATGAAAAAGATGAACAAGAATTAATAAAAATATATGATAGAGCGTTGGAAAGAGGAATAAAAAATATACATATACTTGATCAAAAACAAGTTTCAGCACTTGAACCTAATTTGAATATAAAAGAGAAAAGAGCTGTATATTCTAAAAATGTAGGTATTATATCGCCTTATGATCTTGCTATATCTTATGGTGAAGTTGCATTTGATAATGGAGTTAATTTTAAGCTTGAAGAGGAAGTATTGGATATACAATTTATGTCTAAAGGATTTAAAGTTGTAACAAATAAAAATAAGTTTACATGTAGTATGGTATTAAATACTATTCCACGGAACAGATATAATATAGATAATAGAATTAATAGAGAAAGAAAAGTAGGATATATAAATTATTTCTTAATAGAAAATATAAGAAATAAATATCATAATATTTTAGTTAGAAGAGGGGAAAAAGGTCAGAGAATATATATTATTTCAGTTGATAATGATTCATTAATGGTGGAAATAAGTACAAATAGTGATATAGATTATACTGAAGGATTAAAAATAATAGAAAAGTATTTTGGAAATATAGACAAAAATAAAATAAGTATATTCTACAAATCCAAATATTATAATGATGATCTTATTATAGATGATAGTTTGATAGATAAGGGATATATAAAAGTTATTGAAAAAAACTGGGGACAAATAACCATGTCTCCAGCAATTGCAAGGATAGTTTGTGAAACTATAGTTAATAATTTAAATTGTGTTCCCAAAAAAGATTTTATAGACAGGAGAAGAGAATTCTATAGATTTAAAGATATGTCAAATGAGGAAAGAAATCAATTAATAAAACTAAATAAAAAATATGGCAAAATAGTATGTTATTGTCAGAAAGTAAGTGAAGGTGAAATTATAGATTCAATCAGAAGACCCCTCGGTGCACGTACTATAGAAGGTATAAAAAGGAGAACGGGAGCTACTTCTGGAAATTGTCTAGGATCGCAATGTTTATATAAGATATGTTCTATATTGGCGAGAGAAACTAATAAAAATATAACAGATATAGTTAAAGATTCTAGAAATTCAAAAATAATATTAAGCAGAATAAAAGAGTTTGATCAAATTTAACGTCGGGAGGAATAGAATATGGATAATGATAAACATGATATATTTACGAGCATTGTAAGGATAAAAGGAGCCAATTGTAATGTAGTTCCTGTTAAAAGTACTAAGCCTATAAATAAAGATTTATGGATAGAATGTTCTAAAGCATTAAGTAGACTTCATATAGGGATACCTATAAACATAGGGGATATAATTTGTAAGAACATACTTAATACAAAGGTGGATATAATTTCTACTAAAACTATAAATTTATGAAATATTTATTGTATATAAGTTTTGTTATACTTTATATTTTAGCTGTTTTTTTTTGGTATTGGTCCAGTAATTTTAGCTGATGGATCATTTAAAGAGAGAACTATTACATTTATAGTTGTATTAATAATATTTGTGCTTTTAACAATAGTTTTTAAATTTTTAATTAAACGTATTAGATAGAACTTTGTGATACTGTATAAAAAATAATTTATGTATCCAAATCATTAAAATAATTTGACTATGTAATTTATATAATATATAATTAATGTTGGTAAAAATAACTTAATATGCGCTAGTAGCTCAGTTGGATAGAGCAGTTGGCTACGAACCAGCGTGCCGGGGGTTCGAATCCTCTCTGGCGCACCACGAACCGTTGAAAACACTAAGTTTCAGCGGTTATTATTTTGCTTGATTTTAGATAATTGTCCCCATTTTGTCCCCAAAGTTTTCAATAAGCACTTATTTCATATCAAAGATAGAGTTTATCTTATCAATTGCTTTAAATTTTTCAGGAGGCATGACATGAGTGTAGATATTAGCAGTAATGTTTATATTGCTATGGCCAAGTAACATTTGAACTGTTTTTAAAGGTACACCATTTTCAAATAGACGTGTAGCAAAAGTATGTCTCAGGCTATGAAATTTTTTATATGGTATATTGTATTTTTTTAATACTCTTTCATAAGAACGTCTTAAATTACGTGGATCTATAGGCAAACCTAATTCAGTGCAGAATATATAATCATTCTTTGTATAAGCTGATCCTGATTTGATTTGCTCTTCTTTTTGCTGTAATTTATGTTTTTTTAATATTGGTACTAAATTTTCAGGGAAAGGAATAGTTCTGATACTATTTTTAGTTTTAGGAGTTTGCTCTATAAGATGGTATTGTCTTTTATTCCCTTCAATAAGGGTAACACCCTTTATAGCACGTTTTATTGATACAGTACAATTCTTAAAGTCTATATCATTCCATTTTAAACCTATTATTTCACCTTCACGAAGTCCAGTTCCTAGATCCAGGAGAAATAAAGCTTTTAATCTATGATTTTGTATTGCATTTATAAATTGGTTTTGTTCATCTAATGTAAATACAGTTATATCATCTTTTTTATTTTCATTTACGGAGCTGCTTTCAGGTATAGTTATAGATTTTCCTATACAGTAATTTCTTACAATGTATCCTTCATCAATACAGTAATTAAAAAAAGACTTGAGTAGTTTATTCAAGTTTTTGATTACACTGCTGCTTTTACCAGAGTTAAATAAATCATTGTAATATCGCTGTATATCTAGTGATTTAAGGTCTTTCAATTTTATAGGGTATAATGGTGAAGGTTCAATATAAAGCCTGTAAATGCCCTCATATCTTTCAAAAGTGCTAGGCTTGACGGTATTTTTTACCTTTTCAAATAGCCACAATTTACATACATTACCTAAGGTGAGTTTATCATAATCATTAGTTAATCCACTATTAAGTCCATTCTTATATTTTTCTAGCTTATTCTCAGCATCTTTTTTACTTTGACCATAGAATGTTTTTCTAATACGTTTTCCATTGGAATCTCTACCTAGATCAACACGAAGTCTATAATATTTTTTACCGTTACGTATACAATTAGTTTTATTTGCCATAGTATCACTTCCTTTCATTCCATAATTTTTTGGTATGAGGTCGGGGAAAAATTTCCTTGTCCTCTCTTTCTATAATTTTGTTATACTGCGGAAACGTAGTACAGTTAGTTTATCACTTATTTGTGTAAAACCTAGTTTATTGGATTTTTCCAAGAAACTTATAGCCAGAACTTTTAAAGCCCTAGTTATTCGATTCGTCTTTAAGTACGAATGCGATAATATCGGAGTCGTAGGGTATCATTTCAAATGTAACCCTTATGGAAAATTTAGGTTTACTCATTTGAAATGAGAAAACTTAATATTAAGCTCAAAAGTGAGTTCAGTACCCCTCAAAGTGAGGTATACTTATTGATATATTTTGTAATTTATTAGGTTTGTCGATTTTAAATCAATTAACCACCACCATTTGGTTGTCAGTAATAAATAATGACCTAGTTCAAACTGAACGAGGTATCTTGTATTTGACGGTGGGAAATCCCAGGCTCAGAAGTACGAATTTCGTACAATAGGAATACTATTCATGCTGCTCATCATGATGAAGTAATTTATAAATAAGTTTTTGTTCTTCAGCAATGTATGGTATAAGTTTTTTTAATCTAATTTGTTCTTTTTTATCATTTTCTAATTCTTTTTTTAGATTGGCACATCTTTCTTCATAAGTGTCTCCAAATTCAGAATTATTTTCTAATACTTTTTTTAATATAGGATTTTCTTTTAATAATTCATTTTCTAATTCTATATGATCTTTTCTATATTTCTCATGTGATATACTTTTAATTATAAATTCTTCATGCTTTTTAGATCTATCTATCAACTTTTTCAAATAATCTGGATTTATATTGTAAAAAACATATTTAGCATATAACATTAACATTATATAAGCATCTTTTACGATGTTAGATTTATTTTCATTAATAGACATATTTACAATTCTTTCAATTGCATCAAAAATATTTCTAATATTAGTTAAAGCGTTATTCTCTATGCCATAATCTATTAGTTTTTCAAAAGTATAAGTTATATTCCATAATAAGTCATTTGTTTTTTTATCATCTTCTTCGATAACATCAGTAATTTTTCCCATAAGACTATTTAATTCTTCATTAGCTGCTACATAATATTTTTTATTACTTTTACCTAATAAATATTCAAGGTCAGTTTCTAATACCTGTGAAATAATACATAATGTATCGTAATCTGGGGTACGAGTACCATTTTCATATCTTGTTATTGAAACTCTAGATACTTTTTTATCGGACATATTACAAGATTCAAGTTCTTCATTTACTAAATTGGCTAATTTCTGTTGAGTAAGATTATTTTTTAATCTTACTTCTTTTAATCTTTTAGAAAAAATAGATTCCATAACCACCACCTCTCTAAAGATAATATCACATTAAGTACCCTAATGGAACATTTTTCGTAAAAATTTATAAAAAGCTATTGAAAGTACCGAATAGGTACGCTATAATAAAAGTACCAGATAGGTACATAAGGAGTGAAATAAGATGGAATCTAATGTCAAAAAAATTAATTTAATTAGAATAAAGCAAGGAATGTCTGTAACTGAGTTAGCTGAAAAATCGAAACTAGCAAAAGCAACAGTATCAAGAATTTTAAATAATAAAGCTTGTGCAAGACCGGATACAATAGGCAAGCTTGCTAAGGCTTTAAATGTTGATGTAGAACAGATTGTTGATTTTAAATAGTGAGGAGGAATAAGAATGCTGGAATTTATACCACCAGATGATTTGAAAAAAGTAAATCGTTCTATAAAAGCACTGAAAGCAGTGTTACCAAAGGACAATCCAAAAGATAAGGCAATACATCGGATGGCACTTGATAAGCTATTGAAGCAACGAAACAGGCTGTTAAACAAATAGGAGGTGTGATATATGGACAAACCAATAGATAAAAATAAGCCTGAAACATTGGACAGCCTAGAAGTAGCGAAAATGGTAGGGAAAAGTCATAAGAACCTTTTAAGAGATATTGATACTTATATAAAACAGATGGGAGAAGCCAATAAAGAAATTTTAAAGGCTAACTCAAAAAATGAGGACGGCTCAAAAGTGAGCACTCCTATAAAACCTGACGATTACTTTGTTGAGAGTACTTATGTTAATTCTCAGAATAAAGGACAACCATGTTATGAAATATCTAAAATGGGATGTGATTTTATAGCCCATAAGCTGAATGGAACTAAAGGAACAGAATTTACAGCAACGTATATAAAAAGATTTTATGAAATGGAGCAAAATCAATATAAGATACCGACTTATCCAGAAGCTTTAAGATTATATGCTGATGAATATGAGCGAAGTGAAAAGCTACAAATTGAAAATACCCATAAACAAAGTATAATTGACGGATTAACAAAGGATATACCACTGGCGAGTAAAAGAAAGCTTGTAAATAAGGCTGTAAGGTATGGCTGTTCTGATGGTACACAGATTGAAGCAAGATGGAATTTATTATATGGAGAATTTAAAGATAAATATGGCATAGATGTTAAGAAAAGATATAAAAATTATGTTGAAGCTGATGAAAAGCCAAAATTAAAGTACAAGCTTGATTACGTTGATAAAGTGTTGGATATGATACCCGAATTATTTGAAATAGCTTGCGTGTTGTATGAGGGCGATATAAAAGAGTTAGAACAGAAAATGTTTAATCTTAGGGAAAATAAAAATGTAGTATCGGTGTAAGGGGGAATTGCAATGGAGGAATACAAGGTTTTACAGAGCAAGCCAAGCCCTAAGAAGGTGATGGATATTGACGAGTTTAGAGCTGAATATGAGTTAGGAAAGTCGGCGGCGTATAACCTGGCTCACAAAAAGGGGGCACCTGTAATATTCAATGGTCGCAAGATATTATTTATTCGTAGCAAAGTTGATGAATTCATGGAGAGTTTAATTGGGAAGCAAATATAAAATACAGAATTTTCAGTCAGTAGGTGATGTACATGAGCAGGAAAAGGAAAAGTCCTTATTTACGGTCATATCAATATGCAGGAGAACAGCATCCTAGAAATGCAGGTATATATATAAGTCTTATAACTAGCCAGGCATGGTATGCACTAAAGGATAGCAGTAAAGATGTATATTTACAACTAATAGCAAAAATGAATATGGATGATGATTATGTATTCTTTTATAGAAATGAACTTAAAAAAGTACATATAAACCCTAAAACCTATTTACGGGCACTAGATGACTTGATATATCATGGATTTATTAAAGTTGTTGGATATATGTATATGAGTGAATTTAAGCCTACTGTATGTCTCAAACCTACTGATATATGGAGAAACTGGACAGGTAATCTTAGCTTAGATGAATTTATTAAGTTGTATGTACCCGCTAAAAATACTAGAAAAGGTAATATGAATTTTAGTCTTAAACCTAATAAACATAATAAAATTATAGACCTGACTGAAGAGCTAAGAAAATAGAAACATAGGGACAAAATTACACACACTAGTATGGGACAGAATTACACATACTGGGCTATAAAAATAACTTAAAATTTGTGAGCTAGGGACAAAATTACACATACTGATTTTGTACTGTAAACTAGCAATATCAATACTTATAAGCTATTTACCAAAAGTTTACTGCTAGGGACAGAATTACACACCTATTAATTATTACCATACCAGTGTTTTTAAAATAGCACCTTTATTATAGAACTTGTATGAGTAACTGACCAACTACTTACTATATTTAAGAATTATATTAGATAAAGGAGAGTGGAAATATGGCTTTAAGTAAAGAAGCTAAAAAAGCAAGACGGGAATATAAGAGAAACTATGATAGAAAATATCGAGAGACACATAGACAGCAGCTCAGAGACTATAAGAATAAATGGAGGTCTGAAAACAAAGATAGGGTAAAACAGTATGTAGAGCGTTACTGGGAAAAGAAGGCTAGACAATTGAAAGAGAATAGTGACCCTATATGGCAGTTTATAAAAGAAAAGTGTATTTTACAGAGTGATATATCTATAAGCAATAAGGAGCTGACACAGGCTTTCAATAATTGGAATAGTAATAATATTTCGACTACTAAGTTTGCATTAGAGTTTAAAGATGCATCTGTAGAACTTGAACTTGAGAAGAAAAGGACTAAACATGGTAATGTGTAGGACTTAAATAAAGATATACCGAAAGCATTCCTACTTTGACCTAACCCGTCAATTTTACGGTGTAGACCTTAAATAATAGATACACCAAAAGGAAAGGAGTAAATAAATGTAAGATTTGCTAAAGGCACATTAGATATATAGTTTGTAGTTACTCCGTGAAATTATATAGTAACCACATTTATATTAGGGTGGTGAGAATGATTGTATTGTGTAATACAGAAAGTTTTTAATAAAAAGTGTAATTCACTTGGAGAGTCAAAAAAAATTGAGGTAACAGAGTATAACTGGGGTATTGGAGACAATAAACCTAATATACATTATGGTTATAAATGTACTGGACATTTTGTTAGAAATCATAAGGAAGCATTTAAGATAAGTATTCATAAAAGCTATAGGAAAAATGGCAAAGTTAACAAAAAACAACGGGTATTATGTACCATGGGATATTATGATTTATTGGATTGGTCTTTATATGACTGTGCTGGCGGTAAAATAGATAGAGTTTCAGAAGAGACAGGAGTTAGTGCTGATGATATATATGACATAGTATATAAGAAATTAGATCCTATAATTTCAAAGATTACTGAAGAGTATGAGCAGACAGAAGAATATAAAACCAAAGTAAAAAATAATAAAATATTGTCAAAGTACTTTACAGCTAAAGGAAAGTTTGAAGCAAAATATGGACAAGACACCTATGATTATTGTTATGATGTGTTTGGAATTCTGAGGAATGAAGAATACTTAAATCAGCTCCATGAAGAATATAAAACCAGGCAAGAATATTACAGTAGTTACTATGAAAATTTTAAGAGTAACTACAAAAGTAATAATGATAGTAGTTACTTTGATATTGGACATAGTACCTACACAAAAGATGAAAAAGCTAAGTTTAAAAAAATATATAAAGTATTGGCATTGAAGTTTCATCCGGATATAAATAACGGTGATGCCGATATGATGAAATTTATAAATAGACTAAAAGGACAATGGGGAATTTGATAGGAGGAGTTGAAAATAATGGATAAAGTTATTGATAAACTTATAAGATTTAAATTAGATTGTATTGCTGATTTTGAAGAGATACAAGAGTTGGAGAATTCTAAAGAGGTCAAAGAAGCTAATTTACTTACTGAGTTCATTTTAAATGTCTTAAAAGATAAGATTTCACAAGAAGCATATAGTTTGATTGATGATTTAATTACTGCTCAAGATAACATAATAGTTGCTTATAGAGAGTATTTCTTTAAAAAAGGTGTAATAGCTGGTCTAACAAATCTATCATTTTTAAAACAATTAGATGATCTTTTAAAAAATAATAAGGAGGTACAAGCAGGTGGAAATTTTATCAAAGTCAGAAGCTGAAAGGCTATCAAATAGTGTAATGAAATATATTAAAAAGGCTAGATATTTTAGAATTAGAGTAGATTTGCCAGGCATTGCACCTGAGTTAGAAAGAGAAAGTATTATTAATGCTCTTAAAAAAGGATTTACTGTACTAAGTGCATCAAAAGTAAATGGAAAAGGCTCACATAAACGAATTTACGTGAACCTTCGAGTAAAAAACTAAAAACTTTCCCTGAAGAATCTAAGCTATTTAAATCGAGTACAGAATATTAACAATAAACAGATATATTTATAGTTTAACTTCCAAGAGATAGAAAGTCAAGAGGTGATATTGTGTCAGTACCAGTATTTATAGCTTATATGGATTATTGCAGGATGCACCATAAAAAGCCTAACCTACATGAGTTACACCAATGGAAAAAATTATATAATCATAGATAAGGAGAGATTGATATTATGAATAAAGTTGATGAAAAGGCATTAGAACATCAAAATATACCAATGGAGTATATTAATGACATAAGAAAGTATTGTAAGAAAAGATTTAAAAATACAGATAGTTTCACAGTAGCTACATCATGTTTTAACTATGGTGTTATATTGGGTAAGCGTCAGGAAAGGGAAAGATATAAGAAAGAGCTTGAAAAAGCAATCATGGAGAATATTAGATTAAAAAGTTTTATTTATAAAATAAAGGAAATTACAGAAGAAACTATGAAAATATTATAGGGGAGGGTTGCTATTGTATTAGTGATATAGTATAATATTATTATAGATAAATATAGTAGAGTACCCTACATTTTATAATGTGGAAGCTGTAAAAGGCACGGGAAGTTTTGAAAGTCCAAAATTGGGCTATCGGATTTCTTGTGCCTTTTTTAGATTATGAAAGGAGAACATATGAACTTATTAGATAAGTTATTTCATAGAAATAAAAGTCCAGCAGATAAAAACATACAGAGAATAGACGTTATGAGTGGAAGTCCTGTGATTTTTACACCATTTTCAGGAGATGCTTATGCAAATGATCTATATAGAAGTGCAGTTGACGCTATAGCAAAAAACTTTGCAAAGCTAGTTCCAAGTCATGTTGTAACACAGGCAGGGCAACGAAAAGATGGTGATTCATCTTTAAACTATATATTACAAACAAGACCTAATCCATATATGAGTACCTATGATTTTTTATATAAAATGGCAACAAGATACTTTTTATTTAACAATTCATTTGCATATCTATCATTAGATGATAAAGGTAACCTTGATGGCATATATCCACTATCACCATTAAGTGTGGAATTCATGACGGATACAACAGGTACAGTATATTGTAAGTTCTTATTTTCAAAAGGTAGGCAATTTATAATTGAATACAGTCAAGTAATATTATTAAGACGGTTTTATAATTCAAATGATTTGCTAGGTGATGATAACAGGGCAATAATGCCTACTTTGGATTTGGCACATACTCAAAACCAGGGTATGGAGAATTCAATCAAGAATTCAGCACAAATACGTGGATTGTTGAAATATAATCAAGTTCTATCTGGTGAAAAATTGAAAGAAGCAAAAGAAGATTTTATAAAAGACTATTTAAGCATTGAGAATAATGGTGGTATTGCTGCACTAGATACTAAAATGGACTACCAGCCAATAGAAAACAAACCTGCATTTATAAATGGACAACAGCTTGATGCAATTAAAAATAGAATATATGGATATCTAGGTGTAAGCGAAAGTATTATAAATTGCACATATACAGAGGATGAGTGGTCAGCATTTTATGAAAGCACAATAGAACCTCTATCAACTCAAATGAGCTTAGAACTTACAGGGAAGTTATTCACACAACGGGAACAGGCCTTTGGAAACTCAATATTACTTGAAAGTGATAAACTTCAATTTACATCAAATACAACTAAAATAACAGCACTTAAGGAATTGATGCCATTGGGGCTACTTACAATAAATCAGGCACTTGAAATATTGAACTTACCTGGAATTGAAGATGGTGACAAGAGATTACAGACTTTGAATGTTGCTGACACAAATATTGTAAATAAATATCAGATGGGAGGTAAGAATATTGAAGGAAATAAGAATGGCGGAGATACGAACCGATAGGACACAGGACAAGAATAATACACTTATAGGTATTCCAATAGTATTTGATAAACCAACAGTAATAAATAGTAAATATGGTAGTTACACAGAGATTATTAAAAGAGATGCAATAAATAATGAGCTTTTAAGAGATATCCCTTTGTTGTATAACCATGATGTGAATTCAATTCCATTAGCACGAAGTCCACAAACGATGAATTTGATTAAAACTGATGTAGGTATAGAGATGAGGGCTATACTTTCAGATACACCAACGGGAAAGGAAATATATTCAAGTGTTTCTAGGGGAGATATAAAAGGTATGAGTTTTGCCTTTCAGGTTCCAAACGGAGGAGATGAATATGATGCTGAAACTAATACAAGGACAATAAATAAAATTGAAAAGTTGTATGAGGTAAGCGTTACACCATTTCCAGCATATGCAGAAACAAGTGTTGAAGCAAGGTCAGGATATATGTGTAAAAGAAATATACAAGCTCAAAAGGCGAAAGCAAAAGTAAATAAAATTTTAGGTTCACAGTTAAAGAATAAAGTAAATCAAATATTGAAAAGAGGTATGTAAAATGAAATTTAAAACAGTACAGGAAGCATTTAATTATTATAGAACTAAAGAAATCAAGGAAATTGAAACAAGAGCATCAGAAATAGGAAAATTAATAGATAGTGATCCAAGTGCTAATATAGAAGCATTAAACATTGAACTTGATGGATTAAAGCAGGCCAAAGAAAACATTATTGAAAAAAGAAGTAAATCAAATAAAGGATTTAATCCTATAACAGGAATGAACTTTAATAAAGGGATAGTAATTCCAGAAGGATCAGATTTATTTAAAGCAAAAGAATATAGAAGTGCCTTCTTCAAGTCAATGTTAGGTCAGAAGTTAACTGAAACTGAAAAAAATATATATAACAAGGCAAAAATGGAAAAAAGAGCAGATAGTTTCTCAACAATGACAAATAGTGCTGCGGTATTACCAACACAGACATTAAATGAAATAATTGAAAAGGCACGTAAACAGGGCGGTTTAATATCAGCTTGTAGAAACTTCAATATACCAAGTAATTTAAAAGTACCAGTGGGAACACCAAGTTCGAAGGCAAGCTGGCATGTAGAAGGTGCAAATGTTGAGAGTGAAACTGTAGATACTGCATCAGTTAGTTTTTCAGCATATGAAATAATCAAAATATTCAGTATGTCAGCAGTATCAAATAAAATGACATTAGAAGCCTTTGAAAGTTATCTTGAAACAGAACTTAATAATTGTGTAATGGATACATTAAATGATGCTCTTGTAAATGGGACAGGCTCAGGACAAGGGACAGGATTACTTACAGGTATTACATGGGATGGAAGTAATAGTTTCACATATGCAGATAAGCCAGCATATACAGATTTTACTAAGATGCTGGGAATGTTAAAAAGAGGATATGGTGCTAATGCAAAGTTTGTTATGAACAATGCTAGTCTATACAATCTTATATATAGCTTGACTGATAATAATAAGAGACCTTTATTTATAGCAGATCCACAACAACAGCAGATAGGATTTATTTTAGGGAAACCAATAATAGTAGATGATAATATACCAGATGATACTATATTGTTGGGTGACTTTAGTTATATGGGATATAACATACCAGAGGGTATATTGCTAGAAGTAAGCAGGGAGTCAAGCTTTAAGTCTGGACTTATAGATTATAGAGCGTTAGCAATAGCTGACTGTAAGCCAATAGTACCAGAAGCATTTCTTAAACTATCAAAGACAGTAACACCCTAACGTGCCTCAAGGATTAAAGGCTACTTCTGTAACAGATAAGAGTATAACACTTGAATGGCAGTAGCTTTTATAGAGGCTTAACAGTTGGTGTAGTACAATATTTAGTGCTACACCTTTTACTATAAGAGGTGATGTATATATGGATATACTTACAATGGATGAAGCACATAACATATTGAGGGTTGATGGTGATGAACTAGATATAGAGATAAAGGCATTGATAGATGCTATACCACCATACCTAGAAGCAACAACAGGCAGGACATGGGTAGATGATGATACAATACATCCAATGGCAAAGACAGCAGCACAATTTATATTGATATTGTGGTTTGATCCAATGGATAGGGATATAGATAAGTTAAGAAATGCAATAGATTCATTATTGACTGCATTAGAGGCAATAGGAAGAAGTATGGGAAATGGCTAGGGAATTTAGTAGAGCATTTTATCATAGTAAGGAATGGGTTAAGTGTAGAAAGGGTTATATGGAGAGTAAATATTACTTGTGTGAGAGATGTGGAGGGCCTGCAACAATAGTTCATCATAAAAAGTTCATAAATCCAGGAAATATAAATAATCCAGAAATAACATTAAACTGGGATAACTTAGAAGCCCTATGTATAGATTGTCATGACCAGATACACAATAGAAACCATCAAATAACCACAAAAGAAACAAAATTTGATGAAAATGGAGATCTTATAAAGTCCCCCCATAAGCCAAAAAAGTAACGTTGTGGCTAAGACCACATGGGGGAGCTTTCTTAACCCCTCCCGTAGTATTTATATGAAGGGTGGGAAACTTTACAAAGAGTTATTGAATACCATATAAAAGAAAGGTGAAGTTTTATGGAAAAAACAAAAGTTATAGATATATCTACAGATATGAAAAAACTTAGAACAATATTGAGAAAATTACCAAAAGAAAAGAAAGCAGTTGCAGAACCATTATTTAAAGAACTTGAGTTTATGGAAAGAACACTAGGAACATTAAAAAATGAAGTTGACGAGGTAGGACCTACAGCAATGTTTAAACAAGGCAAACAGGAGTTCTTGAGGGAAAGCCCAGCATTGAAAGGTTATAATACCACTATTCAAAGATACGCTCTTGTATATAAGCAAGTAGTGAGTTTATTACCTAAAGATGATGGCAAGACAGACGATGAATTACTAGATTTTATAAAGAAGTGATTATATGAATTATATAGAAGAATATTATAAAGGAATTAAATCAGGTAAGTATGTTGTATCTAAGAGAGTAGAAAAGCAGTATAAAAAGCTTATACATGATATCAAGCATCCAGATAAATATATCTTTGATAAAGATAAAGCCAACAGACCTATAGAATTTATAGAAAGATTTTGTAAACACAGCAAAGGCGAATGGGCAGGAAAGCCAGTTCTATTAGAATTATTTCAAAAAGCTTTCATATCAGCTCTATTCGGGTTTGTTGATAAGGATACAGGACTAAGGCGTTACCGTGAAGCTATGTTTTATGTGGCCAGAAAAAACGGTAAGACTGTAATGTTATCAGCCATAGCATTATATATGCTTATTGCAGATGGTGAAGCAGGAGCAGAGGTATATTCTTGTGCAAGTAAGAAGGATCAAGCCAAGATATGTTTTGATGAAACTCTTAATATGGTGAAGCAAAGTCCCTATTTATCCAAACACTTAAAAAAACGTAAAACAGATTTATATTTTCCTGCTACAATGTCCAAGTTTCAGGCATTGGGAAAAAATTCAGATACACTAGATGGATTAAATAGCCACTGTGTTATTATAGATGAATTACACTCAATTAAAGATAGAAATTTATATGAGGTTATGAAGCAATCACAGAGTGCAAGACGTGAGCCCTTATTAATTATGATAACTACAGCAGGAACATTAAGAGAGAATATATTTGATGATATATACGAGTATGCTTGCAATGTAGTTGATGGTAATTTTCCAGATGATACATTTTTACCTATACTTTATGAACTTGACAAGAAAGAAGAATGGACAAATCCAGAATGTTGGATAAAATCAAATCCGGGATTAGGAAGTATTAAAAAAGTTAATGATTTGGAGATTAAGGTTGATAGAGCAAAGAATAATCCAAAAGATGTATCTGGAATACTTACTAAAGATTTTAATATAAGATGTACCGTATCTACTGCATGGCTTACTTTTGATGCTATAAATAATGAAGAAATATTTGATATAAGTAAATTTCATAATTGTTATGCTATAGGTGGGGCAGATTTATCAATTACTACAGATTTAACAGCAGCAACATTATTGATGATGGATGCAGAAACTCAAAAAAGATATGTAACTCAGATGTATTGGCTTCCTAAAGAAAGCTTTAATGAAAGAGTACAGCATGACAAAATACCATATGATAAATGGCTTCAACGTGGTTTGTTGAGACTATGTGAAGGAAATAGTATTGATTATAGAGATGTTACAGCATGGTTCCTTGAAATGCTAAACGATAAAGAAATAACTCCATTGTGGATATATTACGATTCTTATTCAGCTAAATACTGGGTTGAAGAAATGAAAAACAATGGTTTTAAGATGGAAAGATGTATCCAGGGTGCAAAGACTTTATCATTGCCAATGCAGATGATGGGTGCTGATTTACAGGCTAAGAAAATAAATTATAATAATAATCCAATGCTAAAATGGTGTCTGACTAATACAGGGGTTCAGACAGATAGAAATGGTAATATAGTTCCTATAAAAAATCAAGCTGCTAAAATGAGAATAGATGGTATGGCCTCAATGTTAGATGCTTATACAGGACTATTTGAGCATTATGAGGAATTCTTGAGAGCGATAGAATAATAAATATTGGAGGAATAAAAATGGATATTAAAAATTTAGATAAAAAGAATGATTTAAGAAGTTTAGATGAAAAATTGGAGCTGGCGTTAAATAAATTTTCAGAAGATGCACATGATATAACGGATGAAATTATATCTGAAAAAAGACCTGTAAATGGATATGAATTGGATAATATATGTAGAAATATGTTTTATATGTTAACTGATTTTAGAAAAGATATAATTGATTACTTAAATAAACATCGTTAAAAGGTGCATGCTATGGTTTTAACTGAAAATGAAGCCTTTTTACTTGCATCAGGATACACTTTTGATGTATCGAATGTAAGGATTAAGACCATTTGCCATAAGATATTTGATATAAGTGATGGAAAAGTTAAAGATATATACATGATAGCTGACTATGAAGAAGCATTGAAGCTATATAGACACTATAAGAAAGGTTATATACGTAAAGTTGGGAAATTCAGAGTACCAGAATTTGTAGAGAAAACTTTGATGGTTCAGCTTGATAAAGAAAGGTGTGGTTAAAATAGCCATGCCTTTCTTATTCGTATATTAGGACAACCCACAGTTGGAGAGTCCTCAATTTTGAAGGGTTCGACATAAATGTAGAACCTATCTACTAATAGTCGGCTGATTCCCCAAAAGCGGGGAATGTAAAACCAACCTACTATTAGTCAGTTGGTGGAGAACTCCACTTATTATGGTGTAGGTTAATTATAAGTTACACCCTTTTAAAGGGGAATTGCATAAAATCAAGGGTTAAGCATCAACATATGTATTATGAGGGCAGGGGTCTGCATTTTACCGACTCCTTTGTCATCTCGGTTAAGCATCAACATATGTATTATGACGACGGCGAAAAATTTGGCTGTCCTCTTTTTTATTTTATTTGTATAAATTTTAAATTCTATGGTATAATATCAGTAAAAGAGTAGCTATAATAAAAACAGGATGCTGTCAACATCCTGTAGTATACAATTCAGTTGCTAAGGCAACTAGTAAAGCTTAAACTTATAAGAAAGTGGCCATACCAATTGCGTCGGTGGGCTACTTTTTTATATTATCTATAAGCACGATAATTAAATTTATCAAAGCTATCAAAAACGATAGAGCAGCAAAAACTACTATAAACATTTCGTACATATGTATCACCTCCCTTCTTAAAGGGATGGCAATACCAGTTGCCCACACGCAACTTTATTGAATTGTATATTTTAGATTATATCACATACTTTGATTACTGAAAACTTAAAAAAGGGAATTTCCACTTATGTAGGGGGGTAGCAAAATGTTACGTACTTGACAAAATACCACCCACCATTTATATTTGATATAAAGCTATTTTAAGAGCATTTTATATTTAAATATATAATTATATTTCTAGATATAGAAAAGTTAATTATACGGGCAATACGGAAGATGTAAATACATAATTTTAATATAGATATAATTCAATCATAAATACTTTAGGTGTGTCGCATTTTACTACCCACCTAAAACATTGATTTTACTTATGTTGTATACATAAAAAATTGTCCCCATTTTGTCCCCAAAGTTTTGGTTGGACTTAAAATATATTAATTTTAAATAATACATAATAAAGTGTAAAGTATTGATATTAAGCCATTTTAATAAATAATAAAAAATATTAATTTATTAAAAGCGAACCAGCGTGCCGGGGGTTCGAATCCTCTCTAGCGCACCAAAATATTGATATAAGCAGGTTTCCAAAGTTGGAAATTTGCTTATATTTTTAATTTAATATCTTTTTACACATTATTATGATTTACAAATAGATTGTTCTAAATCATAAAATCATACTGTTGAACTTTTATGATTTTAAAATTGATTAACCTTGACGTTAATGTTATAGTAGACTAAAATATATTTTATTACTAAACAATGCATATATTCTAAAAGAAGGTATTAAGTTTGAAACTAAAAGTAGTGGGTGGCCAATAAAAAAGTGCATAACAAACAAGCCATTCACAAGTAATGCATGGAATAAATTGCCATTATAAAATCAGGCTTACGCAGTCACAACAGGATCATCAATTATTGTGTAACCTCTTTTCCTGAACAGTTCCAGAGCTTGTGACCTTGTCAGAATCTTGGATTCCTTGACAGGGCGATGCTCCAAAAACCCTTCCGGAGTATATGGCTCCAGTTTGCTTAAGATGTTCCAGATAGCGGTCAGAAGCATCTTGCAAACAGCAATGATAGCCTTTTTGTGTCCCCTGTGGGTTTTGATTCTGTGATACCTCTCTTTGAATTCAGGATGCTTTTTGGATTTTATTAATGCGCTGGCAAGCTGAACAAGAAGAGGCTTCAAATAACAACCAGCACGAGAAATACGTGTGGATTTCACTTTACCAGCACTTTGGTCGTTACGTGGGCAACAACCAGCCCAGGAAACCAGATGTTTGGATGACGGGAACACCGACATATCGGGACCAATCTCAGAGAGAATGGCACCATCGACAGCTGACTGTATTTCTTCAAGCGGAGTTTTACAACGTCCATCGACAAAAGGAGCAACGTCAAAGCGTTCACCCGGATGGTCGAGCATGTAGTTGGTGATAGATCTGGAAGATTTACCAAATACATCGCTGAAAACATCATCAAGCTTTAGATTTGAGACAGTAAGACAGTTCTGGGCACGGTTCTTTTCACCGGACAGCATATTTGTCAGCTTAAAGCGATAACGTATCAGGTCACGCAGCTGACGAACTTCAGGGGAAGGAATAAAGCTTGGTTTGATCATATCGCACATAAAAAGATCACAGATCCATCTGGCATCCTTGACATCGGTTTTATTTCCTTTTTGAGGCTTTGTATATTTCGGATGTGCAAGGGTAACAAAACAGGTTTTCTCAAGGATGTTGAATACAGGAATCCAATACTTGCCGGAGGATTCCATACAGACATCCAAACAGGAGTATTTAGCAAGCCATTCCGCTAATTCTTTTAGACCTTTAGAAAAGGAAGAAAAACGAGCCTGTTTGTACTCAGTACGTCCATTGGTATCGGTAATTCCGATGCAGGCATAGATCCAGGTTTTGTGGACATCAAGTCCACAGCAGTTTTTACGAAAGATTTTAAACATAGAGTTCCTCCTACAAAAAGAATGGTAGGGCTGGCAGGGACTGGTCATCCGGCGAAATCGAGTCAACTTCGGAAGAGATAAGTTTACGGGCTACTGTTTTGCGCCATTCATTGATGCCTTAACGGATGACCGACCTATATAACTATACGGGGTTGCCGCTATACAGCCTCGCCACTCACCTCCTCAGGTTCTGTAGTGTGCCAGCGACCTACAAGAGAAGAATAACACAAAAAAGAGCGAAAGGAAGATGGAAGTTGAAGGGTTTCATAACCCCATCGGTGCCTTTCGCAGAAAGGTGGATTATAACTATGAAGAAAGATTATTACAAAATCGATGAAGTAGCTAAAAGGACAGGACTTACCAAAAGATGCATCAGATATTATGAAGATATAGGACTGGTAGTCCCAAAGAGAACTGCCTGTAGTTACAGATTGTATACAGACGAAGATTTGGAAAATATTAAAATAATAAAAAATTTGAAAGATAACCTTGGGTTTTCTTTAAAAGAAGTAAAAAATTTTCTGATTTTAAGGACATGTATAATGAACATGTTTAAAAATAATAATACTTCAAATATAGAAGAATATATAGAACAGATAAAATCCCAGATAGATTTTATAAATAAAAAGCAGGAAACTCTGAATAGGGTAAAAGATTGGAGCTTCCAAGTTTTTGAAAAGTTGGAGGAACTAAAATTAAAATAAATCAATTAAATGGAGATGACTTTAGTGAAAAAGAAAAATTACAAATGGATTGCACTATCCTGTACTACCATAGGAGTCCTTTTCTCGGTACTTAGTGCAAGTACGCTTATGATTGCACTTCCTGTAATAATGAAGGATTTAAATGCAGGCATAGGTATAATAACGTGGACAATAATGGGATATATGTTGTCACTTACAATATTTGTCCCTTCAATAGGTAGAATAGCTGATATGTTTGGAAGAAAGAAACTGTATGTTTCAGGCTTTGCCGTATTTACTGTTGCATCGCTTTTTTGTGCAATGTCTGAAAGTGGAATACAGCTTCTTGTATTTAGAATGATACAATCTATAGGTGCATCTTTGATGATAGCAAATAGTACTGTCATAATAACAGATGTCTTCCCTAAATCACAGCTTGGAAAAGCTCTCGGTATAAATGCTATGGTTGTAAGTGTAGCTGCAGTCATAGGTCCTATTTTAGGTGGCATCCTTATAAATTTCAGTTGGAGAAGTATATTTTATATAAATATTCCTATAGGTTTGTTTGGAACCATATGGGCTGCAATATCACTTGTTGAACTCCACAAATCTGGTAGTAATGAAAAATTTGATTTCAAAGGTACTTTTTCATTTACTTTTGGAATGCTGGCATTACTTGTAGCACTTACTATAGGTGGATTTGGCCAGTGGTTTAGCAGAACTGTAATAATACTATTTACGATTGCAGCAATACTTATAGGAACATTTGCATATATCGAAAATCATACAAGATTTCCTATGCTGGATATGACTCTTCTAAAAACAAGAATTCTCTCATTTGCTTATATTAGCACGCTTTTAAATGGCATTGCAAGAGGAGCTGTTACTTTTCTCTTAATATTTTATTTTGAAGGTGATAGAGGGATTGATCCGATTACAGCAGGTATACTTTTATGTCCATTTGCTGCTGCGATGATGGCGGTATCTCCTATAAGTGGTGTATTGTGTGACAGATATGGTGCAAGAATCTTGAGCTCAATAGGACTTCTTATATCCGCGGTGGGTTTGCTTGGATTTATGGAAATAAAGACAAGCTCATCTATATTTTACCTAGTTGTATGTATGATATTCACAGGAATAGGTTCTGGAATGTTTTTTTCTCCAAATACGAGTTCAATAATGGCAAATGTACCGGAGGATAAGAGAGGAATTGCTGCAGGTGTAAGGGTAATGTTTATGAATGCTGGTATGGTGTTAAGTATTGCCATATCGATGGCTATAATATCTTCGAGCATATCGCCTTCAGTCATGCAGGCATTATTTGTACATTCTCATGTATCTTCAAATGGTATAGCTTCTATTCAGTTTATGAGTGGACTTAGAACAGCTTTTACAATTTCATTTATATTTAGTCTCATTGCAGCTTTCATATCATATCTTAGGGGACCTGCACCAAAATGGGAAGAACAAGGTCAGACATAGTGACATTGCAATATAAATTTATTAAAAATATTCCGGTGTTCCGGAAATTTAAGTCTTCTCTAGTGAACCGTTGAAAACACTAAGTTTCAGCGGCTATTATTTTGCTCAATTTTAGAGATTTCAGTTATTTCCCTCCTAAAGTTTTCAGTGGAAGTTATTCATGTTAAATTCAAAATTTATTTTTTCTTTATTTTTAATATATTTTAATTATACTTTTATATTTTACAATTTTAAATGGATATAGTAAATAGATTATATTAAAGGGGATGATAACATTGATACAAAAAGTACTGGAATTAAGGAATGTTTCTAAAAAAAGAGGGAGAGTTCAGGTATTGAAAGATATTTCATTTTCTATAAGTAGAGGTGAAATCTGCGGTCTTGTAGGGAAAAATGGTGCTGGAAAGACTACATTGATCAAAATTATAACCAGTATGTTGTTCCCGGATGAAGGTGAAATTATAATAGACGGAAAAAACATTGAAACCGAAAGAAAAGAAGTACTGCAGAAGGTGGGAGCCATAGTGGAAACACCGGAGTTTTACGGCTATATGACAGGAAGACAGAATCTAAATTATATAGCCAGCATGATGGAAAATGTGACAAAAGATAAGATAGAAGACGTTATAAAATATTCTAAATTAGGTGCAAAAATTAATAAAAAAGTAAAAACCTATTCTCTGGGAATGAGACAAAGGCTGGGTCTTGTACAGGCTCTTATGGGCAATATATCTCTTTTGATATTGGATGAGCCTACGAATGGTTTGGATCCAATTGGGGTTGTGGAACTTAAAAATACTATAAAGGTTTTGGCTGAAGAGAAGGGAGTAAGTGTTTTTATATCTTCACATATTTTGAGTGAAATAGAGAGTATATGTACAAAGGTTGTTTTTATAGATGAAGGTAAAATTGCAGGTGTTGAAAAAATAGGCAGAAATTCCAAAGCCAGTAGTGTAAAAAACATGTTTATAAAAACAAATTTACCTGAAAAAACATGGGAAATTATAAAAAATATATCTGATGTAAGGTTGTTGGAAGTAAAAGATGAGGGGGTTTCAATTTTAATAAATACCGAGTTGCATGATACATTTGATATATTAAAAAAATTACATGACAGCGGAATAGTTGTAGAAGGATGCTTTGAAATAAAGCAAAACCTGGAAGATAAATTTATAAAGATGATGGGGGAAAATGATGATGAATAAATATATATGGGAGGAACTTAAAAGAATAATAATTAAAAAGAAATCTTCAATTGTTATTATTCTTATGATTACAGTTATCTTCGGATTGGCAAGTACTTTAAAAACAAATACTCTGGACGTGCAAATTCAAAAAGATAAAGAGCTTCTTAACATTCAGAAAATGGGAAGGGATAAAGCAGCTTCACAATTTAAAAAGGCGGATTTTTCAAGAGATATAATTGGAACTGAAAAAGAGATAAAGGACAAAGAAGAACAGTTGAACGAAATAAACAATTATGATAGATCAAAATTAGGTGAACAAATTCAAAAACTGGAAAAAGAAAATAATCCTGAAAATGAGTATAAGATACTCCAATTGAAATATGAAAAAAAATATAATATAGAAAAAAGTGAGCTTATACCAAAGGGGATGTATTCGGCTATGGAAATTCTGGCGTATTTTATACCGATGTTTTTTTTGCTTATCCTCATTGTATTTTTATCCGATATAGTGTCGGGAGATTATTCCGCAAATACAATTAAAAATTTAGTTACAAAGCCTATTTCAAGGAAGAAAATCATTATGTCCAAATTTGCCGCCTCCATGATTTTAAGTGCAGGTACTTTGATTTTGAGTACCATAATATTTATAGTAGAAGCTGGCATTCATCTTGGTCTTTCAGATCATAGACTGCCTTTTGACGTAGGTGCAAAATATGTTATGGATAAATCCATAACATTGACTCCCATAACCTCACAGATGAAGTATGTAGATGGGAGCAGATCAATTATTCCTCTCTGGAGTGCAATTATTGAATTGGTGCTGATTGCAATAATTATATCAATGGCTATTATATCAATAGTTTTATTCATATCAGTTTTCTGCAGAAATTCGCTTGTTTCCTCCCTTGTAAGTTTTATATTGATTGGAGGAACAGTTGTCTGGTATCTTTTTGGTTTTGCAGGCAGATACGTTGTATCAGCCAAATATGGAGCTTTTGTAAAATTTCTGCCTGTTCCATATATAGCTGATGCAGTGGGAACTTTAAGCGGTGACATTTCCGTGCAGCTTACCAGCACTGTAAATGTGTTTTTTGTATTGATGATCTGTTTGGCATGGACTTTAGCTATGCTGTTTTTAAGCGGTTACGTTTTTGGTAAAAGGGATTTTGATTGAGAGTCCAAAGTGCTATAATTTTAAGTTAGGTGATTGTTGTGAAGGAAAATATATTGATAATAGATGATGACAATGACATAAGGAATATGATTGTAAATTATTTTCAAAAGGAAGGTTATCCGGTATATAATGCTTCTGACGGAGAGGAAGGACTGCAAATTTTAAAGTCCAAGTCAGTTTCTCTGATAATTCTGGACATTATGATGCCCAAGATGGATGGGTATACCATGCTGTCTAAACTCAGAGAATTCTCAAGCCTGCCTGTTATACTTCTCACTGCAAAAGACCAGCAAATGGACAAGATAAGGGGATTCATAGCTGGATGTGACGACTATATAGTAAAACCCTTTGATTTTACAGAACTTTCACTAAGGGTATTAGCTATACTCAGAAGATCTAAGTCCGATAATATACTGCAAAAACACATGATGAAAATTAAGGATATAGAAATAAATACCCTGGAACATACAGTAAAAAAAGATAATGTGGAAATTGTGCTTACTCCAAAGGAATATGAGATTTTGTACACACTGGCATCAAATAAAGGAAGGGTATATTCCACCAGAATGCTCTATGAGATAATCTGGAAAGATACCTTTCTGGAAAATGACAACACTGTAACCATGCATATCAAGAATCTGAGAGAAAAGTTAGGTGACAGTGTGAAGCAGGGCAAATATATAAAAACCATATGGGGAGTGGGTTATAAGATTGAAAAAAATATTTAAACTAAGGAGTGAGCTTGCTTTTTCTGCAGTTATTTCAGTAATTATAGCCCTTGTACTTGCAGTTTTTTTGAGAGAATTTGTTTTAGGTTCTTTTTTGAACAGCTATAATGATACTCCTGAATATGTGTATGAGAATATGATTGCTCCAACGGAGAATGAATTGAAAAATATGAATATGAAAGACATTGGGAAATTACAGGAATACATGGATGGAGAGTTTAGTATGACCTATTTTATTTTTATAGTGAGAAAAGATGGAAATGTAATAGCTTCCAACAATAGGCAAATTAAAAGTGTAGATGAGCGTCAGATTGTGAATGGTAAGAACACTTTCAAATTTTTAAATACTGATAGGGATAATTTGGTCAAAATAACCAGATGTGATTATCTAAAAGACGGGTATTATCTGTATTATATATATATCGGTTATGGTAAATTGGATAATAGCAATATTGTAGGTGTAATGGCAATTTCAATTTTCATAATTGTGTTTTTCCTGCTCATATGGAGACGTATATCTTATATATCAAAAATAAAATCAACAGTTAGAAGTATTGCTGAGGGTAATTTATCTGATAGAGTTCCACTTAAATATAAAAATGAACTTAGGGAATTGTCTGAAAACATAAATTATATGGCTTCAAAAATAGAAAAAGAAGAGAAAAACAGGAATGAATTTTTCACAAATATATCTCATGATCTGAGAACGCCTTTAACCACTATACTGGGATATATAGATATGATTAAAAATGGTAAATATAATTCAGAGAATGAGTTCAATAATTATATAGACATAATGCACAAAAAAGGATTGTATTTAAAGAACATGCTGGATGATTTCTTTGAATATTCAAAGTTGTCTTCCAATGATATAATACTGGAAAAACAATATCTACAGTTAAATGAACTTGCAAGGCAGGTATATGAAGAAGAGGATGAAGAATTTATACGGATGGGTTTGAAGCTTTCTCTCAAATTACCTAGGGAATCCATTGGTATAAAGGCAGATCCAAATTTGTTTTTAAGAGCGGTAAATAATCTTTTAAGCAATGCCCTAAAATATTCTAAAAATGATACGACTGTTGAATTCAATGTAGATAAGGAAAAATACAATGACAATTTTTATGCAGTGATTTCAGTTTCAAATATTCCTGAAACACCAGTTGACCATGAAGATGTGGAGAATTTCTTTGAAAGACTATATAAAAGGGATTTGTCCAGAAAAAAAGAAGGCAGCGGCTTGGGCTTGTCAATTGTAAGAGAAATAATCAAACACCACGGTGGGGTTGTAAAGGCATATAAAGAAAATCGTAGATTGATTTTCAAATTATATATACCTTGTTCCAATCTTTTCTCCCATTAATACCCTTGTTTCATAACCGTCTTTGCTCTGCACTAATATATCCCTATCAATTATGATTTTGTTTTTTTCAAAAAATAAAATTACAGTCGACCCACCAAACTTGAAATATCCCTTTTCATCACCTTTGCAGATATTTTTGCCCGGACTATACGTCTGTACTATAGAACCTACACAGGTTGCACCTATTTCAACATAAAGTACGTCTCCAAAATTACTGGAGTGGAAAATACTCCAGTGTCTTTTATTTTGGCAGAATAGATTTGGGATTTTTTTTAGTGCTATAGGATTTACTGAGTAATAATTCCCTTCAATTTTTTTTACAGGATCACACATACCACTATCTATAAAGTGAAATCTATGGTAGTCTGTAGGTGCAAGTCTTAATACAATTAAATTTCCAGAGTTAAACCTTTCAGCACTATGCTTATCTCCGATCAAGTCATACAGTTTATAGGTGAATCCTTTTATCTGCAATATTTTATTCAAATTTATATTTGAATAGGCTAGAAGTCTGCCATCACCAGGAGAAATCAAATTACTACTATTTTGATCAATAGGTCTTGCCGATTTTTTCAATTTTCGTGTAAAGAAATCATTGAAATCTTTGAAGTCATCTTTATTTTTAATAGATTCATTCATATTTATATGAAAATCATTAATAAACTTATTTATTTTTTTTCTGCTGAAAATACTGCTGCAAAAATATCCATATAACTTGGAAAAAATTTTTTTCTTGATTATAATATCTAAAAGTTTCATTCCAATAGGGGAGGAATAAGTCCATTTTAGGTATGTATCGCCAGCAATTTTTTCTGCCTCGTATTTTCTTGATTTTCTATTATAATATTTTATCATTATGGTTAACCTCTTGTATTATTGTAATTTTCATATAGATTTTAATAGTTGTTTATATTAAAATTGTTAGTGGAAAAGATAAATAAGTCATTTTAGTATAATATAATAAAATCTGGAGTGATATCTATGAGTAATACTAAAAGTTTGATTTTTAAATCAGCTATAAAGATATTTTCTAAAAATGGTTATAACGGGGCTACTATGGATGCAATAGCTGCCGATGCTGGAGTTGCCAAGGGAACTTTATACTATCATTTTAAGAGTAAGGAAGAAATATTTAAGTATATAATACAGGAAGGTATGAATATTGTAAAGAAGGAAATAGAGGACATAACAAATAATGAGCCAGCTTTGGGGACAGGAAACAAGACAGCAGGAACTTAGAGAAGCTATAAATAGTTATATCTTATATATACAAAAGTATTTGGATGATGGTATAAATGAAGGATCTATAAAAGATGGAGATACATATTCCATGGCATATTCATTATTTGGTACAGTGTGCTCTCTTGCTGTATATGAACTTGGGAATGGTGTCAAAGAACAGTTAAACAGTGATAGAAAAAATTATAATGATATGGCTGATAATATTATAAATTATGCACTAAATGGTATAATAAAACATACATTATAGTGATGAAAGAATGCTGATAAAGTGTTTTACCAGCATTTATCCTAGAGTTTTCCAGATTTTATTATCGATATTATTATTATTAAGCTTAGAGTTAGAGAAATTGTTATCCCTATAAACCCCAATAGTGGTATAGTATAAATTTTAGGATTTATATTGGAATTTAAAATTAAAGATGAACTTATTAGCATAGAACAAGATATAAGTGAAATGGAAAGCCTATTTGTCATTTTATTTAACTGTTTTATAGAATTATCCATTTTACTGAATTTGAGCTGAAGTTTGGCTCTTCCATTTAAAATACCGTCGATTAATTCTACTATTTTTGTAGGTATTTTTACTGAATTCTTAGTAAAGTTATAATAGCTTATTAATGCATCATCTAAATTAAGGCTATCTAAAAAATAAGATTTGCTGCTATTTTTAACAAAAGGTACTGCAACGTCCAGAATTTGAATTTCTGGAGCTAATTCACTTACTATTCCCTCTACTATAATGAAACTTTTTACTAAAAGTATTAAATCCTTTGGCAATCTTATATTATTATTTTTGGCACATTCAAAAATGTGTGTTATTAAAGCAGAAATTTTTATATTTTCAAGTGAAGTAGACAGATAATTGTCAAGTAGTGTTTTTATATCCTCATATAATCTATTTCTATCTACAATACCTTTTTTTATACCTACGGACATAACTGCTGATACAAGTGTGTCAATATCCTTGTATACTATTGAGATGATTATTTTATTCAAACATGTTTTTAGGTAATTAGATAAATTGCCCATTATTCCAAAATCTAAAAAGCATATTTTATTTTCCTGTATCAATAAGTTGCCAGGGTGTGGGTCGGCATGGAAAAATCCATCTGTAAAAACTTGTTTAAAAAAAGAAGTAGCAAGTTTTTTCCCAAGATCATTTAAATCATAACCATCTCTATTCAGTAGTTCTATATTGTTTATTTTAAATCCATTAATTTTTTCCATGGTTATTACTTTATTTTTACATAAGTTTTCTACTAAATAAGGTACATGACAAAATGCAACATTGCTGTTTAATCGTTTGAATTTTATCATATTTTTTGCTTCCAGATTGAAATCAAGTTCCTGGCTTGTAGAAAATTTTAATTCATCAAGTGCTTCTTCTGGATCAATTATTGAATCTTCAAATCTGTTTTTAGTAAATTTTATTATCTTGTAGAGTATAGAAATATCAGTTTCCATTTTTTCTTTAATATTGGGCCTCTGAATTTTCACTATTACATGTCTGCCATCCTTTAAAATTGCGTTGTGAACTTGTGCAATAGATGCAGAAGCAAAAGGATGTTCATCAAATTTAAAAAAACATTCTTCTATATTTTTATTGAAGTCGCTGAAAAAAACATTGTTTATATCCTCAAATTTTTCAGGTGGCACATCATCTTGGAGTTTTGAGAGTTCGTTGATAAATTCTGAAGGTAGCATGTCAGGTCTTGAGCTAAGAATTTGGCCTATTTTTATAAAGGTTGGGCCAAGTTCTTCAAAGGCCATTCTTAAATTTTCAGGAGATTTTTTTCCCCTGGTGCTTACAAATTTGAATCCGTATTTTCCTAATACCTTCATAATTTCTTTAAAGCGTTTGGATGATTTTTCTTGCATTTTTTAAGATAATAACTAAAGTCCAACTGGACTTTAGTTATTATTTATTTTTTCCTCTATTTTTTTTAATCTCTCATCTATAGATGCTATGTCTTCCTTTGAAGCAAAATTTAAGTTGTTTAATATAGAAAGAAGTTCCTCTTTATTTAAAGGTTTTATCTGTTCTTTCTTTGCAGAAACATTTTTCTTCAATTCCTCAGATAGTTGCTTTCCCTCTTCTACAGTTATTTTCCCCTTTTTAACCATTTCCTCAATTAATTTTACTGCTTTTTCATAGGTATATGCTGCAGAACCAATACCAGCTAGGAACAGACTTTTTAATTCATTTAACATGGGTTAAATCCTCCTTTATTGTATTTAAAATAATAAAAATTTACAAAAAAATTGACAATGTTAATAATATATAATAGAATATTAGAGTAATAGCATCCATGCACTCGTAGCTCAGTAGGATAGAGCAGCGGTTTCCTAAACCGCGTGCCGGAGGTTCGACTCCTCTCGGGTGCACCACATAAAATTAACTACTGTACTCCTGTAAATTGACTTTGCAGGATTTTTTATGCAAAATTAATGTTCTCATAACCTAAGTTTAAATTAAAATGGTAGAAGTTTCAATATAATATATAGAAAGTTAACATTATAATAATATATGGAGATAAAATGGATTTTATGCAAGAAGCAATAAGGGAAGCTAATTGTGCATTTAAGTTGGGAGAAGTTCCTGTAGGTGCTGTTATAGTCAGAGATAATAAAATAATATCAAGAGCTCATAATCTTAAAGAGACATTAAAGGATGTTACCTGTCACGCTGAAATACTTGCCATAAAAGCTGCTTCTAAAAGAATAGGAAATTGGAGATTAAGTGGTTGCACCATGTACGTAACTTTAGAACCATGCCCAATGTGTGCAGGAGCTATAGTTCAATGCAGAATTAATAAACTTTATATAGGAACATTCAATCCGACTTGTGGATCTTGTGGATCTATTTTAAATTTGGTTCAAAATGATAGTATAAATAGTTTTGTAGATGTCAAATGGGTTTATAGTGAATGTTGCAGTGAGATTCTCGAAAAATTTTTTAAATCAAAGAGGATAAAATAATTAGTTTGATTTATCTACTTTTCTTCTGTATAATAAATAAGTAGTATTTTTGCAGAAATGTTAATTATGCAATAAATTAAATATGGAAGCGTATCGAAGTGGTCATAACGGGCCTGACTCGAAATCAGGTAGACGGCAACGTCTCGTGGGTTCGAATCCCACCGCTTCCGCCAGATGTAAAACAGTTCTGATTAATAAAAGATAAATTGATGTATTTGGAGGTATAGCTCAGCTGGTTAGAGTGTACGGTTCACATCCGTAAGGTCGAGGGTTCGAGCCCCCCTGTCTCCACCAAAAACAAACGTTAATATTGATACAATGTTGATGTGCAGAAAAGTTGAGTATTACTTGGCTTTTTCTCATTCTATATAAAATTTAGACCGTCTCGAAAGGCGGCTTTTTTGTTTTTTGAACCCATATTGTGATAAGATGCACAACCCCCTGTGGTAATACCTTACCTTTTGTGTAAAAGTTTAAGAAGCATCAAAAAAGCAGAAACTATTCTGGCTTATTCTGTAATTTTGAATAATATTGAATTTTATAACATGACATATTATTGTCAAGTTATAAAATCTATAATAATGCTGAGGTGATGATATGCAAATTAATAGGCTGTTTGAAATTGTATATATCCTGCTTGGGAAAAAAATAACTACTGCCAAAGAACTGGCTGAACGCTTTGAGGTATCCGTAAGAACAATTTATCGAGATATTGATACGCTGTCTTCAGCGGGAATACCCATTTATGCAAGTCAGGGAAAAGGTGGAGGCATATCGTTGCTCGATGATTATGTCCTTAATAAATCTGTCCTTTCGGAAATTGAGCAGGATGAGATACTATTTGCATTGCAGAGTTTAACCATAACACAGAATCCGGAAACAGACAGGGTGCTCTCAAAATTAAGCAGTCTGTTTAATAAAAGCAAAACCAATTGGATTGAGGTAGATCGATCGCCCTGGGGTAGTGATAAAAATAAAACATGTGAATTTACGATCCTCAAAAATGCCATCCTTAATCACCAGATCATTGAATTTAACTATTTTAATGCATCCGGGGAAAAAAGTCACAGGAAGGTTGAACCTGTAAAACTCCTTTTTAAGGTTCATGCATGGTATCTGCAAGGCTTCTGCCTATCCAAAAATGAATATAGAACTTTCAAAATCTCACGTATGTCCGATGTCCAGATAACGCAAGAGATTTTTGCAGATCGATTACTGGAAGAGTTGCCAGAAGATCAAAAGGAACAGAGAACCCAAAAGTGGATCGATGTACAATTGCAGATTTCTCCCCATGGAGCCTACCGGGTATTTGATGAATTTAATGAAAAGGAGATCACTAAAAATCAAGACGGATCTTTTACGATTGTGACCGCTTTGCCGGAAAGTAAGTGGCTGTTTAACTATATCCTTTCTTTTGGAGCTGATGTTGAAGTTCTGGCTCCACAGAATATACGCGAAATGATTCAGAATAAACTGGACGAAGTCATTTGGAAATATAAAAATAAAAAATGATAACTTGACCCGATGTCGTCATGTTATGGCCGGTATACTTGAAATATAGTGGTGGATAGCCCTATAAATCATGAAAACAGGAGAATGATGATCATGACAAACAATAAATTTCAATTACCAAAACCGATAGAGACACATTTTCAGGCGACAAACACGGGCGATTCTGTGACCTTCCTTTCAACCTTTGCCGAGGACGCTGTCGTCATAGATGAGGGGAGGGAATATCGAGGGAAAACCGCCATCAAAGAGTGGAGCGACCGCGATTATTTCGGCGACCATCTGATGCTGGAAGTCACGAATGCCGTTCAGGATGCAGAAGAGATCGTGGTCACTGCAAAATCAGACGGAGACTATGACAAGACCGGGCTGCCGGACCCGCTATATCTTGATTTTCACTTTACGGTGAAGGGGGATAAAGTCACGCGCCTGCGCATCGTTCTTTCCTCCAACGGCAGGTCAATCCCGTTGCCGCAACCGATTGCAGCCTTTTATCATGCCTCCGATGTTTATGACGACACACTGCTTGCAGGCTGCTTTGCAGCGGATGTCGTGTTGGTTGACGAGGCAAAGGAATATCATGGTCCCGAAGCCGTCAGTGGACATATTCTGGAGGCAAACAAGGGTGCTCAGGTCATGACTGAAATCACCGGCTGTGTGGAGAAAAACGGCGAAACGGTTGTCACCGCCACGCTTTCTGGCAGCTTCGAGGGCAGCCCAATTCCCCTGGATTTTCATTTTGCCCTCGAAAGCGGGAAAATCAAGGCGTTAAATATTGTATTGGCGGGTGAATAAGGTTGATGGAAACAGAGAGTTTCATACAGGTCGATCAGGACAAATGCACGCAATGCGAGCTCTGCGTAGAAGTCTGCCGGGGGACCCTTGACATGGGGGAACACGACCCGAAGGTCGTAGTCGCCGATTGGGCGGGGGAGGATCTGAAACACGGGGCCTTGGGAAAATCCCCGTGGGCGCAGAATATCGCCAATACTATCCGTTGCTACCGTGAAAACGGCGAGGATACCATTCTAAGGGACACGCCTTGCCTGACCATTTCCACGGCGGAAAAAAACAGGTTCGCTCTCGGGCGAGACAACACCCATTTTGCACTCACGTATGCTCAGCTTTACGCACCGACACTCGGACTTGGCACCTGCTGGTCAGGGTTGTTCGAATATTGCGCTGCAGCGGGATATGAACCACTTCTTGAACTTTTGAAGCTTCCGGAAAACAGAACTATCACGGGTACTTTTTTAGTAGGATATCCGATCTATACTTTTAAACGGTTGGTAGACAGAAATCCTCTGCAGATTACCTGGCAATAATGAAACAGCGTGAATGAGGATTATTTCTGCCTCATTCGGTCTGAGATATTCCTAATTTGTAGCGGTAAAGCTGCTGTAACCTATGCAATCGTTGTTTGAGGGGAAGCGATAAGGCTGGTGGAACGATTAAAAGATATTTATACGAGAGATTTTTTGTTGGACTTTGGTAGAAAAATTCAATCGGCATACCGCGCTTTTCATACGGCAGATTTTATCGCATCCGTAATGGATGAAACATGGGACAAACTGCCACTCAAGGGCTGCCGCACACTGATCCGGAATGTGAACACACAACTGGTAAGATATGACAACCCGTCGCCATTATCGGGCGATCATCGAATTGTGCTTTTGATAAGTGGACAGGAAGTCGCTAATACGATGATAAAAATCCGGACACCACAGAAAGAGAATTGAAACAAGTCATTTGACCACTTGTAAAGAGCGAATCGCTGGACAAGCAATATTAAAGAACGATAGGAAGGTCAAGGTAATCGCTTCAAAAAGTGCTTTGTAATCGACATAGTTGTAGAATACTCTTTATGGGATAGAAAAGCGGTGGCTGATGATTCAGTTCGTCGCCTTTATTTTCTAAAAATATAAACAATACCTTTCCGATTTCGGGTGCCTGCTGCAACCTATATAAACATAAGGAGGGCAATGGGCAAGCACCGGTTATTTAGCACCGGAAGGGGGTAACAAGTATGTCGACTCTCTCGGATGGAGAAAAGCGGCTTTGTGAAATGTTCGATAGCTACTGTAAATCAGTGCTGGACAACATCAGCAAGTACCTGCTACGCAAAATGATTATGATAAGAATTAAAAAATTTATTCTTAAGTTCCGAAGTCAAAGGTTAGTGTAAAATTATTGCAGGTTATTTAATATTGAGTTCTCTGTATCGATTTATCGCCCCATGGACTTCATATTTCCTTGGTAATGCCAGATTACCCGGACAATTCTGATATGGGAAAATGGATTCCATTCCGAAATCATCTATCTGTTTAAATAATTTATCTACAGCTTGGGAAATTGTTATCTTGTCATCCACTATTTTCTTTTCGAGAAATTCCAGCATTGCCGCGATGCAATTTGTCTGGCTGTCATCTACAAGCTGTTCCAATCCGCCTAAATCAATTGCAGATTTATTGTATATAATAAGATGTTTGCCTTTGGCTTTGATTTTATTATGGGTTTCTTTATGAATTGATCCACATTTGGCAATTACTCTTTGCGTAATATCCTCAAAGTTATTTTCTCCTGACTTTTCTCTTTTGTAACCTTCTGCCTTTGTAATTTCCCTTGCCAATTTTGTAACATCTTTTGGAATGTACTCATCCATCATTATAACATGATCCGCTTCATCAAAATAGTCGCCAGATCCTCCTACAATCAAAATAGTTGAAACTCCATGCTCCTTGTATAATGGCCTTATTTTATCAATAAAAGGAGTGATGGGTTCTTTTTCTTTAGATACGAGTTTCTGCATTCTTCCGTCACGTATCATGAAATTTGTTGCAGAAGTATCTTCATCTATCATAAGAAGCTTTGTGCCTGCTTCGAGAGCTTCCATTACATTCGCAGCCTGGGAAGTACTTCCGCTTGCATTTTCCGTAGAAAATTTCAGGGTATCCTTGCTATTTGGAAGGTGGTTTATAAATGGACTTATATTTACCTTTTTAATGCTGCGTCCGTCCTCCGCACGTATTTTAACTGCATCGTTCCTTGTAATTACAAGTTCACGGCCATCTCCTGGTATATGATTGTATACGCCGAGTTCAAGGGCCTTCAATAAAGTTGATTTCCCATGATAACCACCACCGACAATCAAGGTTATTCCCTCCGGAATTCCCATTCCTCTGATTGTTTTTTTGCTTGGAAGCAGCATTTCCGTTTCAAAATTCTCAGGACTGTTAAATGGTACCGCTTTACTCATCAGTGGTTTATCTGATACGCCGCTTTCACGGGGCAGAATAGATCCATTGGCTATGAAAGCTACAAGTTTTCTTTTTATTAATTCATCTCTTATATATTCCTGATCCAGAATTAAGGTTACCTGATCTTTCAGGGGTTTATGGTTGATATTTTTGTAGACAAGTGAATTATCAACTATTTTAGGTATAATATTAGAAAAAATATTGTCTGCCGTTTTCCCCAGAACCCTTCTTCCTGCAGCAGGCAGACCTATTTCAAACCTGGTTTCAATGTAGTCCCTTTTTATCATTATTGATGTCCTTTCAAGCATTTCCTGACTACATTTATCTATAATTATCAAGTTACTTTTTCCAGAGCCATTTTTTTTATTGTTTAAATGCTTCATGCTGTTTTCAAAAGTTCGTGTTAAAAAGTCGCATACTGCTGTTATCTTGTGTTTTGAGTTTATAAGTTCATCAGGAAAACCAGCTGTTTTCCGGGAAATATTTATGTGACATCTGGAAGGTGGTGCAAATGGATCGGATTGGACGTGATCTATAAATAATATGTACTTCCCGAAGTCATATGCCCCTTTTATTTTTTTATAAGAAGAATATCCATTTCCGTCTATTGAATGTAATATTCTCTGAAGTTCACTATAATTTTTCAAGTTTCATTCCTCCTATGTAAAGTTTTAATAATTTTTGGCCTATAAAAAGTATACATCTTCAATAATTATATTGGCAATTGGCTTTTAGAATATGAAAGTATTTTGATATTTAAGTTTTGCCATGATAAAATGATTTGGTAAGTAAATATTAATGATTTGGAGGAATGATTATGCCTTGTATTCAAACGAGAGTTAATGTAAGAATAACAAAAGATAAGGAAGAAATTATAAAAGATAAGCTTGGTAAAGCTATAGAACTTATTCCAGGAAAGTCAGAGAACTGGCTTATACTTTCTTTTGAAGATGAATGTAATTTGTATTTCAAAGGTGACAATAAACAGAAAATTGCCTTTGTGGAAGTTAAAATATTTGGGAAAGCAGAAAATACTGCATATGATAAATTGACTTCAGCAATTACAGGAATTTTGAATGAAGAATTGGATATAGATCCATCATGGATTTATATTAAGTACGAAGAGGTGGATCATTGGGGCTGGAACGGCAGCAATTTTTAATATATACAAAATGATAGCCACAAAAAAAATTTTTTTAGCTATTGAAATATTGTTGTATGTTTAGTATAATATTGATTGTTCGTGTTATAGCTTAAACATAATTGAATATATTGTGTTATTTCATGAGTAAACCCGTGGAGAGATGTCCGAGAGGTTGAAGGAGCACGCCTGGAAAGCGTGTGTAGGGGAAACTCTACCGGGGGTTCGAATCCCCCTCTCTCCGCCATTTAAACTTTGTCGTGCTAGATGGGGAGTTAGCGGTGCCCTGTACCTGCAATCCGCTACAGCAGGATTTAATTCCTTGCCTAGGCTGCAAACTGTGGGGTCTGGCCCATAAAAGTGGCGTTGAGAACTGGGTCCCACGCAACGGAAACTCATGAACCCCGTCAGGTCCGGAAGGAAGCAGCGGTAAGTGGTAATTTTCGTGTGCCGTGGAAAAACCTGGTTTGAGTTAACTATATGGGTAACGCCTATAGCTTGTTAGACGAAGCAAGGTGCACGACTTTAATAAATTAATTGCTTTTAAAGATACCTTAGGGTATCTTTTTGTTTTATAGATATTATAAGGTTATAATATATAGAAGAGGGTGATAACATGGCTTATACCACACTATATAGGGAATGGAGACCTAAAATATTTAATGATGTTGTAGGTCAGAAGCATATA
This sequence comes from Clostridium sp., assembly GCF_022482905.1. NCBI lineage: Bacteria > Bacillati > Bacillota > Clostridia > Eubacteriales > Clostridiaceae > Clostridium > Clostridium sp. The sequence continues at coordinate 2,942,558 of NZ_JAKVOI010000001.1, read as the reverse complement.
ACGGTAACCCTGAAAAATCAGATATTAAACAATAGAATAGCACATGCCTATTTGTTTTCAGGGACAAGAGGAACAGGAAAAACCTCCACGGCAAAGATTCTGGCCAAGGCAGTAAACTGTGAAAATCTACAAGATGGAGAGCCTTGCAATGAATGTGAGATGTGCAGGAAAATAAATTCTGGAACTGCAATTGATGTAATTGAGATGGATGCTGCGTCAAAGAGACGGCTTGAGGATATAAAAGATGTAATAGAAAATGTAAAGTACCCTCCGCAGGAGGGAAAATACAAAGTCTATATAATGGATGAGGTACATATGCTCACCCAGGAAGCAGTAAATGCTTTCCTGAAGACATTGGAAGAACCTCCTGAAAATGTTATATTCATACTTGCGACTACCGATCCCCAGAAGCTTCCGGTTACTATACTATCAAGATGTCAGAAATTTGATTTCAGGAGAATAAAAAGTAGTGATATATTTAAAAGACTTAGACATATTGTAGATAGTGAAGGTGTATTTGCAGACGATAGAAGTCTGAATTTAATATCCAGAATGTGTGACGGAGCTATGAGGGATGCACTCAGCATACTTGATCAGGCAATAGCCATGGGAGACAGCAAGGTCAAATATGAAAATGTAATTGATATGCTTGGACTGGTTACAAATGACAATTTGTTCAGGCTTGTAGACAGCATAATAGAAAAAGATGTGGAAGACTGTATGAAGGTGATTGATGATATAGTTCTGAGTGGAAAGGATATATATAATTTTATAAGGGATATGATAACTCACTTTAGAAATCTTTTAATGGCAAAGGTATCCAATGATCCAGAGGAAGTACTGGATATGTCGGAAGAAAATATAAAATTGATCAAGGATCAGTCCCAGAAAATAAGAGTAGAAGAAATAATGAGAAATATAAGAATTCTTCAGGATGCAGAAGAGCAGTCAAAGTGGGTGAAGCAGAACAGGATATATCTGGAACTTTCAGTTATAAAAATGTGCAAAATAGAATATGATACCTCAAAAGAAGTTATATTGGCAAGATTGAACAGGCTTGAGGAGTATATAAAAAGAGGAAATGTAAAAGTAGTTCCAGAGAAAAAAATAAAGTCCGATTCTGTAAAAGATATTAAATCAAAACCAAAACTGAACGACAATATGGATAATATTGAATCTGAAGATAATAATACTGTTAAGGATAAAGATATATCAGATGAAGGCAATATCTCTTCGAAGCTGACATTGGATATTGTAAAAAAGAGATGGAAAGATATACTTGAGTCGTTTAAAGCAAGGCATCAGATGGTGATTTTTGCAGCGCTTACTACTGGAGAAGTGGAAAAATGTCTGAATGGAATTATAACTATAAAGTACACCGAGAATTATGCTTTTCATAAACAGCGACTTGAAAAAAGTGAAAATAAGAAAATTGTAGAATCAGTATTTTCGGAGGTATTAAAAGAAAAAGTTAGGGTGAATTACATTATTGAAGGACAAAATATAGAAGATATGCCTCTATCCAAAGAACAAATATTAAAAGATACGTTTGGAGAAGATATGGTGGAAATACTTGATGAATGATTGATTTATAGATAAACTGAAAATATGATATAATTAAAATCGATATTAGTTGATTTAAGGAGGAAATTATATGGCAAGAGGTGGATTCCCCAACTTTGGCGGTGGGGGAAATATGAATAATTTCATGAAACAGGCCCAGAAAATGCAAAAACAGATGCAAGATATGCAGGAAGAGCTTGAAAATAAAGAATTTACGGCTACTGCCGGCGGAGGAGCTGTAACGGCAGTGGTAAACGGAAAAAAATATATAAAGAGCATAAAAATAAAACCAGAGGTAATTGATCCGGATGATGTTGAAATGATTGAAGATTTGGTTCTTACTGCGTGTAATGAAGCTTTGAAAAATGCAGATGAACAGACTGCATCTGATATGAAAAAGCTGACAGGAGGACTTAATATTCCAGGAATGTTTTAGAGTAGCCCCATCTTTTAAGGTGGGGTTTTAAATTGAGGCAGGTGAGTAAAATGGATTTTTATCCAGTAGCTATAGAGAAATTGATAGAGGAATTTGCAAAACTTCCCGGCATAGGGTATAAAACGGCACAAAGACTTACCCTTTATGTATTGAATCTGCCGGGAGAAGAAGTAAGAGAGTTTGCAGATGCGCTTGTCAAGGCTAGAGGAACTATAAAATATTGTTCTGTCTGTGGAAATTTTACGGATTCAGATCCCTGTGACATATGTTCCAATCCTAATAGAGATAAAGGAACAATATGTGTAGTTGAGCAGCCAAAGGATATAATGGCTATAGAGAGAATTAAAGAATATAATGGCGTTTATCATGTCCTTCACGGTAATATATCTCCTATGGCTGGAAGAGGACCTGAAGATATAAAATTGAAAGAACTTGTAAGAAGGATCAATGGAGAAGTAAAGGAAGTAATAGTGGCTACAAATCCAAATGTTGAAGGTGAAGCTACTGCCATGTATATAGCCAAGATATTGAATCCTCTTGGTGTAAAAGTTACTAGAATTGCTCATGGAATTCCTGTAGGTGGAGATCTGGAATATTCAGATGAAATTACACTTTCAAAGGCTATGGAAGGAAGAACGGAAATATAGTTAAAATGTATAATACTCCTAATTTATGTCAATTATTTAAATATAAATAAATTAGGAGGATTTTTTATGAATAAAAGAAATATATTTAGATTTTTAATTTCAAAGAGTTCAAGATATACAAAAAATCAGAGAAAATTACTAAATGATATAGAAAAGGCAAGAGAAGAAATAGAAAGGTGCAGTGCTTATTTTGATACCGTAAAAGAACCGCATCTTGTAGATTATGCTATACATATGGAGGAAGCGGCAAAGGCCAAATATATGTATCTATTGAATGAAGCCAAGAGAAATGGAATTAAAGTGGATACAAAAAATATATTTGAAAGTTTACAGACTGTCAAAAAATCTTCTTAAAAGAAAATTAACATATCCTATTTTGTATTAATACTTTTTTACTGATAGAATATAAATTAATAGTAGATAAATAGGATATGGGGAGATGCGTAAATGTTTCAGTTTGAATATATAGGTTATTTTTTAATTGCTATTTTGGGATTGTATATATTAGTGAAAGTATTTTCATGGCCTATAAGGATATTATTTAAACTGCTTGTAAATGCTGTATTAGGTGCACTTTTACTTGTAATTGTAAATTTTGTAGGAAATTATTTCGAATTTTACATAGGTATAAATGCAGTTACCGCACTTATAGCAGGATTTTTTGGGATACCTGGGGTTATATTTCTAGTCGTTTTTAAATTGTTCTTTTAGAATGTATTCTAATAAATATTGTATTGTACTTCTTATACGGAGATGATAAATTGGAATTCAATAAAAACATAGTAAGAGCTAAGTTTTTAAAAAGACCTAATAGATTTGAAGCATACGTGGATATAGACGGTTTTAACACAATTGTTCATGTTCCAAATACAGGAAGATGCAGGGAGATTTTGATTCCTGGAGTATCTGTAATATTGAGAGAAGAAGATGGCTCAAATAGAAAAACCAAATATGATATTATAGGGGCATATAAAAACAATAATATTATAAATATAGATTCTCAGATACCAAATAATGTAGTTGCTGAAGCCTTGAAGGAAAAGAGAATAGATAGATTTGTCAAATATGAGAAAATTGAAAGAGAAAAAACTTTTGGCAACAGCAGATTCGATTTTAAACTTTCAGGAACTGAAGTGAAAGAATGTTATCTTGAGGTAAAAGGAGTTACTCTTGAGGAAAATGGTATAACCAGATTTCCCGATGCTCCTACGCAGAGAGGCAAAAAACATGTATTTGAACTTATAGATGTAAAAAGGTCGGGAAGAGAGGCAGCCATTTTATTTTTGATTCAAATGCAAAATGTTATTTACTTTACACCAAATGATAAAACTGATAAAGAATTTGGACAAGCTCTTAGACTGGCATATAAAGAAGGTGTTGGTATAATGGCTTATAATTGTAATGTGGGTGAGAAATTTATAACTTTAAAAGATGAAATAGAGGTTAGATTGTGATTGTCAACCTATAGTTTATGTTTGAAAAATATTACATATATTATTATAATATAATAAAGCATGTTTTAGTAGCTGTTGCACTATTTTAAAGGGGGTGTAATTTGCTTATATAGCAAATAAAAATTATGAAATTCAAATATTGTCCTATATGTGGAAGAAAGTTAGAAGAAAGATATAGCTGGGATGAGGGTGGAGTACCCTACTGTCCATATGATGATATATTTTATTTTGATACACCCAAACCATGTATTATAGTTGCAGTATTAAACGAAGATAAAATACTATTACTCAAACAGAGTTATATATATAAAAATTCCAAGGTATTGCTTTCAGGTTATGTTACAACCGGTGAGACAGTTGAGGAAACTGTTCATAGAGAGGTATTTGAGGAATCGGGACTTAAAGTGAAGGAATTGAAGTATCTTGGAAGCGAGTATGTGAACAACAAGGAAATAGTCATGCTTACATTTATGGCTAAATATAATGGAGGAGAAATTAGAAAATCATCTGAAGTTGAGGGATTAAAATGGGCTAATCTTAAGGATGCTATTTGTGAGATGAGTGAAGACGTTATAGGTAAGAAGATAGTAAAAAAAGTTCTTAAGATACTGGGTAATAAAAATGATGATGTGGAAAATAATTCAGAAAAGGAATTATAAGGGGGTATACAAATGGCTAAGTATGTACCGGAAATAAAGGGTATTTTAAAGAGACATGCTATTCAGTTGCCGGAGGTTATAAGAGAAGCAAGCGGGATAAGAATATTTGGAAAAAGGTTAAAATCTTTTGTGTTTAGTACGGATGTAGCTGTTATAAAAAATACGAATGCCGATGCTGTTATTGCAATATATCCTTTTACTCCTCAACCGCTTATAACTCATGCTATAGTTTCAGCTGCCGATATTCCGGTATTTTGTGGTGTAGGAGGAGGAATTGCACCTGGAAGAAGAGTTGTTAATTTAGCATTAGACGCAGAATTTAAAGGGGTTATGGGAGTCGTTGTAAACAGCAATACATCGAATGAAGTTATACATGAGATAAGAGAGACGATAGATATACCTATAATAGTAACTTTGATATCAGAATATGAGAATGTAAAAGAAAGAATAGATGCAGGCGCTACAATAATAAATGTAGCTGGTGCGGACAAGACAGATAAAATAGTTAAAAATATAAGAGAGCAATACCCTACTTTCCCAATAATAGCTACAGGAGGGCTTACGGATGAGAGTATAAGGGAAACCATAAAGGCCGGGGCCAATGCGATAACATTTACTCCTCCAACCGCAAGTGATATATTAAGTGAAATAATGGTACAATACAGAGAAAAATATGAAGAAAAGTATAAGCACAACAGAGAGGATTAAATTAAATATTTAGAAGGAGTTAATATGAAGGGTGTTTTATATTACTTTAGCGGTACTGGCAATACTAAATGGGCGGCAGATAGGTTTAGAGACAATTTTAAAACTTATGGAGTAGATTTAAAATTAATAAGTGTGGAAGATACGGAGAAAGTTGAAAGTGAATGTTTTAAAAAAAATGATTTTATAGTTATAGGGTCTCCGGTTCATGCAGAATTTCCACCTAAGATTATGTGTGATTTTTTACGTCAAATTAAACCTAATAATAGAAAGATTAAAGCCATAGTATATTCTACGCAATCTGCAAAATCATCTTCCGCACCATGTTTTATGTCAAAATATCTCAAAAAAAAGGGATATAGAATTGTAATACAGACATATATAAAAATGCCGAATAATTATTATTTTGCTGCAGGAAAAAAACCTGATAAAAGTAGTATTGAAAATTTACTTTCAAATGCAGAAGCAAAAATAGAGCATATTGTAAAAAAATTTATGCACGATAAAATTTTAATCGAGTCAAATAATGAATTCAGAGTTCAATTCAGCAAGTTTTTTAATAAAGTCTTTAGAAGTACTATTCCAAAATTATCCCAGAATATATCATCAACAGAACAGTGTGGAAAATGTGGAATATGTCTTATGAACTGTCCTAAAAAGAATATAACGTTTGAAAATGGACATGCAGTATTCAATAGCAAATGTATTTTATGCATGAGATGTATACATATTTGTCCCATAAATGCAATAAGATATAAACATAGAAAGATAGATCAAACCCAGAAAAATATTCTCCGTTCAATGAAAATAAATGAATAGAATTCATGCACAACTATAAGTGGATATTCATATTATATAATAAAGCAAACAATAAATATATTTAAAAAATTATTGAAAAACTATTGACATATTAAATCTTAAATTCTATAATAAATTACAATCTTATAAATAAATTTGAGATTGTAGTAAATCAGAATATAGTATCCTATGATAAGAAAAGTAACTTAGGTAAAGTTTTAGAGAGCTGGTATTTGGTGTGAGCTGGTACTTTTATCTTGAGTGAATCCGCCTTGGAGGATTATTACGATGAGTAATACGGGAAAATCCGTTATTCAATATGAGAGGATTATGTTTGAATTTTAATATAATCAATAAGGGTGGCAACGCGAGTCAATCGTCCCTATGGGATATTGACTCGCGTTTTATATTTATAGTTTTGAGGGATCAAAGCTATAAAATGGTATAGTTTTAATGTAATCACTTTAGCAAGATATAACTTTGCACCATTAAAGCAACTTTATTTGGGAGGTAAAAGAATGCATAAAAAATTATTTATTCCGGGACCAGTAGAAGTAGAACAGGATGTACTAGAAAAAATGGCTACACCTATGATAGGACATAGAAGTAAAGAGGCATCAGAACTTCAAAGACGTATTAGTGACAAGTTGAGAAAAGTATTCTATACAAAAGAAGAAATTTTGCTTTCTACTTCATCAGGTACAGGTCTTATGGAAGGTGCTATAAGATGCAGTACACTAAAAAGGGCTGCTGTATTTTCAGTAGGGGCATTTGGAAGCAGGTGGCACAAGATAGCTGAGTGCAACAATGTAGCTTCTGATTTATTTGAAGAAGAATGGGGAAAAGGAGTAGATGTTGAAAGAGTAGACAAAGTACTTTCTACAGGTAAATATGATGTACTATGTATAACTCATAATGAAACTTCTACAGGTGTTATGAATCCTGTTGAGGAAATAGCCGAAGTATTGAAGAAATATCCAGAGGTAGTTTGGTGTCTTGATACAGTAAGTTCCATGGGAGGTACTAAGATCGAGGTTGACAAACTAGGAGTCGACATATGTCTTACTTCTACACAGAAGGCTATAGGTCTTCCACCGGGAATGTCCATATGCTCCTTTTCACAGAAAGCAGTGGAGAGAGCAAAAAAGATAAAGTTCAGAGGATATTATCTTGATTTGCTGTCATTATATGACTATATCCATAAAAAAGATTATCAGTATCCATCGACTCCTTCACTTTCGCACATGTTTGCGCTGGATTATCAATTGGATAAAATGCTGGAAGAAGGACTTGAAAATAGATATAAGAGACATTTGGAAATGGCTCAATATGTAAGAAACTGGGCAAAAAAATATTTTGCACTTTATTCAGATGAGAGATATTTATCAAATACTGTAACAAATATAAAGAATACCAGGAATATTGATATTGGAGATTTAAATAAAAAGCTTGGGCAAAGAGGCTTTCAAATCTCAAACGGCTATGGAAAATTAAAGGGAAAAGCTTTTAGAATAGCACATATGGCCGAGTTTACTCTGGGAGATATAAAGGAATTGTTGGACAATATAAACGATATACTCAAATTATAGGATTATGTTGGAATTTATTTATTTGTAATTTTAAAAATATTTTGTTATTTAGGAGGGTTTAAATTGATAAAAATACTGATTAGTGACGGAATGGAAAAAATAGCTGTAGATAAACTTGTAGAAGATGGCTTTGAGGTTATAGATAAACATTATGATGAAGAAGAATTAAAAGAACAGATAAAGAATTTTGATGTAATAGTAGTGAGATCTGCCACCAAGATAAGGAAGTCACTTATAGACATTGCAAAAGGTGGAAGATTGAAGCTTATAATAAGAGGTGGAGTAGGACTCGACAATATAGATGTGGAATATGCAAGAGAAAATGGAATTCAAGTAAATAATACTCCCAATGCAAGCACTGTATCAGTAGCAGAGATGACAATTGCACATATGCTGACAATATCAAGATATGTAAGCAATTCGAACATTACCATGAGACAGGGAAAATGGGAAAAGAAAAAATACAAGGGTGTAGAGTTGTATGGTAAGACACTTGGACTTATAGGTTTTGGAAGAATAGCAAAGGAAGTTGCAAAAAGGGCCTATGCAATGGGCATGAAAGTAATATATTATGATAAATTGGGAAAGGCAAAGGGATATAACGATTATACCTTTTATCAGTTGAATGACCTGCTGAAAAAGGCGGACTATATATCAGTCCATATTCCATTTGGCAAAAATAACAGGGCTGTAATTGGAAAAGAGCAGTTCAATATAATGAAAGATGGAGTATATATAATAAATTGTGCTAGAGGCGGGGTAATAGATGAGATTGAACTTGTTAATGCACTTAATTCAGGAAAAGTAGCTGGAGCTGGAATTGATGTATTTTGTAATGAGCCTGAACCAAATCAGGAACTTGTAAATAATGAAAGAGTGTCTGTAACACCTCATATAGCAGGTTCAACTAAGGAGGCACAGCAAAGGATTGGCATTGAGATAGTAAATATAGTTGAGAATTTTTTTAGTGTTGCACATAAAAAAGTTATAAATGAATAAATTTTATTGTTCATAGAAATTAATTGGAGGATAAGATGGCTATTATAAAGGCATTTAAAGCTGTAAGGCCAAGAGAAGATCTGGCTCGGAAAGTTGCTGCTCTTCCTTATGATGTCATGAGTAGTGATGAAGCAAGAGAAGAAGTAAAAGGAAATGAGTATTCCTTTCTTCATATAGACAAAGCCGAAATTGATTTGGATAAAAATATAGACATATACGATACAAGCGTATATGAAAAAGCAAGAGAAAATCTTCAAAATATGATTTCTCAAAATATACTGATACAGGATAAAAAGCCATATTTATATATCTACAGATTGACTATGGATGGGAGAAGCCAGACAGGAATAGTAGGATGTACTTCTATTGATGATTATATAAATAATCACATAAAAAAACATGAATATACAAGACAGGACAAAGAGATGGACAGGATAAATCATGTTGATTATTGTGATGCAAATACAGGACCTATATTCATGACTTACAGACATAATGAGGGTATTGAAAATATAATAAGAAAATGGACACAAAAAAAACCTATATATAATTTTACTGCTGAAGATGGGGTAATTCACACAGTATGGATTATAGACAATGATGATACAATTTTGGATATACAAAATATATTCAAAACAATCGACAGTCTTTATATAGCAGATGGTCATCATAGGGCTGCATCAGCCGTAAAGGTAGGTATTAAAAGAAGAAAAGAAAAGGGAAGTTATTCTGGAGATGAAGAATTTAATTTTTTTCTGTCTGTAGTTTTTCCTGATTCTGATTTGCATATTATAGACTATAATAGAGTAGTTAAAGATTTGAATGGACTTACAATTGAAAATTATATAAACAGGGTAAGTGAAAAATTTGAAGTAAGTATTTATAAGGGATGGGGGCAATATAAACCTTGTGAGAAGCATACCTATGGAATGTATATCGAAGGCATATGGTATAAACTTACTGCGAAACGAAATGTTTATATAAATGGGGATGTAGTTTCGGATCTAGATGTATCTATTCTTCAAAATAATTTACTTGATCCTATTCTTGGTATAGAAGATCCGAGGCAGGATGACAGAATAGATTTTATAGGAGGAATAAGGGGGCTTAAGGAGCTGGAGAATAAAGTAGACAGCGGAGAATATAAATTGGCATTTTCCATGTATCCAGTTACCTTGGAAGAACTGATGAAAATTGCAGACGAGGGTAGGGTAATGCCGCCTAAATCTACATGGTTTGAACCTAAACTTAGGAGCGGGTTGTTTGTTCATAAATTAAAATAAATACAAATTTAAATAGAAAATAATTTAGAGGGATAAGATTAAGATATTGATAAATCTTATCCCGTTTCTCATGTTATTTTTCTGCAAATTTTATTATAATAAACATGTGATTAATGTGAATATATTGAAGGTAAAAATGATGGTTTTGTGGATAATTTTTTTCAGACTTTATTATAAGATGTGAATATTTTGAAGATTTGGTGGGAGAAAGAATGGGATGGATAGGTGGGTAGACGGATGCTGGAAATTTTAGAGCGTCGTAAATCTTTGTCGTAAAACTATAATAGTTGTCCCAGCCAAAAAAGATTAACTAAGAAATAAAAAATATTGAAAGATATTATTTGTTATACCATATTTAATTAAAAAGGATATAATTAGTATAGAAATTTAGATTGTTTTTATAAGTCATCTAATAAGAATTGAAAATGAGAAATTTAGAAAATAAAGGAGATAGAAATGAGAATGCCAATTTACCAAGTTGATGCATTTACAAATGAACTATTTAGAGGAAATCCAGCAGCAGTGTGTCCATTAGAAGAATGGATTGATGATAATATAATGCAAAAAATAGCCAAGGAAAATAATTTATCAGAGACCGCTTTTTTTATTAAGAAAGGAGATATGTATGAATTAAGGTGGTTTACGCCAGAATTTGAAATAGATTTGTGTGGTCATGCTACATTAGCGGCTGCTTATGTTATATTTCAATATTTAGAAAAAGATTTAAATGAGATAAGTTTTGATACAAAAAGTGGTAAATTAAAGGTTATTAAGAAAGCTACTCTACTTACCATGGTTTTTCCATCAAGAGAAGGAAACAAATGTGATATTACAAAGGAATTAGTAGAAGCATTAGGCAAGAAACCTTTGGAGTTATATAAATCACGAGATTATATGGCGGTTTTTGAAAAGGAAGAAGATATCATTAATCTAAATCCAGATATGGAAAAGTTAAAAAAAATAAATGCATTTGGAATAATAGTTACATCAAAAGGAAACGATATTGATTTTGTATCAAGGTATTTTATTCCAGATTCTGTAATAGGTGAAGATCCAGTAACAGGTTCAGCACATTGTACATTAATACCATATTGGAAGAAAGTTTTGAATAAAGATAAATTTTTAGCACGCCAATTATCCGATAGAAGTGGAATTTTATATTGTAGAGATCTAGGAGATAAAGTAGAGATATCAGGTGAGGCTGCTTTTTACTTAGAAGGATATATCAATGTTTGAAGTATTGAATAATTCTAATTTTTATAATTGGCATACAAGGAAAATAATAGTTTAAAGAGAGGATAAGGTATGACTTCTATATAAAAAGTAAGAAACATACGAGCAACATTCCAATAAATTCTGCAATAAAATTCACTAAATAGTGGAATTATAAAAATATAATAATTCTAACTATAGGATGGTGAACTGGAGTGAAAAGGGTACATGATAGAATAAATTATTATACTGAGAAATCAACCAAGCATCAAAAAATAACTCAAATAAGAGAATGCATATAAGATACATAGTCATTCTTAACTATCTTCAAGGATACAAGCTTAATGAAGTTGCCTATATGAACAATATATCTTCTCAAACCCTAGGTGTTTATGTTAAAAAGTATAAATTATTCAGGATAAGAGGTCTGGCTATGGGTAAAAGCTCGGGAGTCCCCCGTCATTTAACCGGTGATCAAGAATCAGAACTAGTTAAAATAATTACAACCAGTACTCCTGATGAAGAAGGTTTTACCGCAAGAAAAAACTGAGATACTACGATAATAAGGTAGCAATGAGGCAGCTGGTAATGAAATTTTATGGTGTTTCTTACTGTCAAAGAGGAATGCTTAAAGTATTATACAGAAATAATTTGAGTTTCATCCGGCCAACATATTTTTTGAAAAAAGCTGATGAGTCAAAACAGAAAGAATTCAAGAAGCAGTTTGATCTTTTAAAAAAAACTGATATATGGATCTATCGACCATATTCTTTTTGAAGATGAGTCAATGATTCGGGATTATCAGGCTATAGCAAAAACATGGTTTATCAAAGGCAGACAAAGAATTATTCCCACTACCGGAAAGCATAGAGGAGTCAAGCTTCTAGGTGTATTAAACTATGAAACTGGACAAATATATTTCAGTGAAGATGAAAAGTATGATGCAAGGTATTCCTCAAATTTCTACAAGAAATAGTACACGAGTATCCTGATGGAAAGATTGTAATGATCCTGGACAATTCTCGTATTCACAATGCAAAACTCATTCAGCCATTCCTGAAGGCTTACCCCTCGATTGGAGCTTGTATTTCTTCCACCATCTATATAGAATCTTTTGAAATAAATTCTAATGCATAATGTTAGTTAAATATCTACGGATTAATGTTTTGCATAAGATATATCAATATTTTTATGATATGATGTGCCATCTATGTCCTTCCTTAAAAATCTTTGACGACATCATAAAAAAGTTTGCATACGTAGTAAAAAAGATTGGAGATTTTATTGAAAAGGGACAAGAAAAAAGGTTCAAAAATATTGACCTTTATATTGAAATTTAAATAAAATAATTTAGAGGGATAAGATTAAGATATTGATAAATCTTATCCCTTATATTATGATGTAATTGGATATATATTGTAAATCAGGCAGTATTGATAATAATATGGAGATAAATATGAGATTATTAGAATGTAATCAGTTTTTGAGAAGTATTGAACTAAAAAGGAATGAAGTAAAGTCATTTTCAGAATATCCCTATTCCTTACCTATAATAAAGAATTTATCAAGTCTGGCATTTCATCCTAAAGTAACGTTTATTGTGGGAGAAAATGGTTCGGGAAAATCAACAATTTTAGAAGCCATAGCAGTTGCCTGTGGATTTAATCCTGAGGGGGGAACAATCAATTTTAACTTTTCTTCCAGGGATACACATTCGAAATTGTATAATTACATAAGGTTAGTCAGGGGAGTAAGAAAGCCTAAGGATGGATTTTTTCTTAGAGCAGAAAGTTTCTATAATCTTGCAACTAATATTGATGAACTTGATAGAGAAAGTCCAGGGCTAATTTTTTCTTATGGAGGCAAATCCTTGCATAAGCAATCTCACGGTGGATCATTTTTTTCTGTATTCATGAATAGATTTGGAGGTAATGGACTGTATATATTGGATGAACCAGAGTCAGCATTATCGCCGGCAAGGCAAATGTCTATGATTTCGAGAATACACGAATTAGCTAAATTGAACTCACAATTTATTATTGCAACACATTCTCCGATTATTATGGCCTATCCTGAAGCAACTATCTATGAAATAAAAGAAAAGATAGAGGTTGTCAAGTATGAGGAAACTGAAAACTATCAAATTATGAAGAGTTTTATAAATAATAAAAATAGGATGATTGATATTTTAATTGATGATTAAGCTGAATAAAGTTTTGCTAAATGTGGAGTAGAGCATATGCTATAATATACATAGTTTATAATTGGGAGAGGTAGAAATGCTAAAGAAACGATTTGTGTCGATTGATTCAGTTAATGATAGCAATAAGGAATATATTATAAGAGATAATTCAGGTATAACTATAGGGAGAGTGTTTATAATTGATTTTTCCAGGCTGAATAAATATGGCTTGCTTAGAATCAGATTTTATAAGTCCGGGAATACAAGTTATAAGTTGCTGATGGATTCTCTTGATATACTTGTAAAGCAGTTATTTCAGGATATGAACTTAAATAAAATAAATATACTGGCGGATGAAAATATAGATATAGACACATTTGTTGATTTAGGTTTTGAACTCGAAGGTATAATATCAAACAGTATAAAGTCTGGAGCGAAGTATAGGAATGAAATATTGTTTGGATTTGATTTCAACAAGTTTAAAAGTATTAATATAAATAAAGGTTTACGTATAAGAGGGGAAAATATAGAAATCAAAGTGTTTGTACCTGGAGATGAAAAAGATATTCTCAGCTATTATTTAAAGAATAAAAATTATCTCAAAAGATTTGAACCTGATCGTGAAAAGGATTTTTATACATTGGACACGCAGAAAAAGAATCTTATTGAAAGTTATAAGGATTTTTTAAATGGCAAGAATATAAATTTTGGTATATACAAGAATTCAAAATTGATAGGTAAAATACAGATGTCAAACATAGTCATAGGAGTATTTAAGAATGCTTTTGTAGGTTATTCCATAGATGAAGACGAACAGGGGAAGGGCTATATGAAAGAAGCTTTGAATCTTGTTATAAAATATGCCTTTGAAGAGTTGAATCTCCATAGATTGGAGGCTTCTACTCTTATAGATAATTTGAAATCCCAAATGGTGCTTAAAGCATGTGGCTTTAGTGAATTAGGAATTAATAGTAGTTATTTATTTATAAATGGAAAATGGAGAGATCATATAACGTTCTACAGGATTAATCCTGTAGTATAATAATATAAACATAACCAAGCGTATCCATATATAAAAAAGTGAGAAATGAATAGAAAAGAGAAGAAAGGATAAAATAAACTTGTATTATAATAAAATAAATAAATTGTAGAATAATAAGCTGTGATATAATAACATTCGTTGTCTCAAAAGATGACAGAAGTCAGTAATATCAACTCATTGAAGCATAATGAAAAAAAGATAAAAAAATGTTGACAAACATGAGATGAGATGATATACTATAAAAGCTGTCCAAAGAGGCGGCGAAAGAAGAGACATGATCCTTGAAAATTAAACAGAATAGAAACAAGTGAAAACTTGAAGAAATAAACCAGCAATTTTTTTGAGCTGCAGAGATGCAGTAATTAAGAAATCGAACCAGTATATTACAATTTGTAACATGCCAAAATTGGCAGGAGCGAGCAGGACGAGGAAAAACTTGAAGGAGGAGCGGAGTTTACTTGTGTAAATGAGCACCGAAGTGAGAGTTTTGACGAAGTAATGCGAAGCTGATGACAATTTTTAGATGAGCAAGCAAACTTTTAAATTGAGAGTTTGATCCTGGCTCAGGACGAACGCTGGCGGCGTGCCTAACACATGCAAGTCGAGCGAAGGAACCCCTTCGGGGGAGACTTAGCGGCGGACGGGTGAGTAACACGTGGGTAACCTGCCTCAAAGAGGGGGATAGCCTCCCGAAAGGGAGATTAATACCGCATAAGACCTGAATTCGCATGAATTCAGGATAAAAGGAGTAATCCGCTTTGAGATGGATCCGCGGCGCATTAGCTAGTTGGTGGGGTAGAAGCCTACCAAGGCAACGATGCGTAGCCGACCTGAGAGGGTGATCGGCCACATTGGAACTGAGATACGGTCCAGACTCCTACGGGAGGCAGCAGTGGGGAATATTGCACAATGGGCGAAAGCCTGATGCAGCAACGCCGCGTGAGTGATGAAGGTCTTCGGATTGTAAAGCTCTGTCTTCTGGGACGATAATGACGGTACCAGAAGAGGAAGCCACGGCTAACTACGTGCCAGCAGCCGCGGTAATACGTAGGTGGCGAGCGTTGTCCGGAATTACTGGGCGTAAAGGGTGCGTAGGCGGATGTTTAAGTGAGATGTGAAATACCCGGGCTTAACCTGGGAGCTGCATTTCAAACTGGATATCTGGAGTGCAGGAGAGGAGAACGGAATTCCTAGTGTAGCGGTGAAATGCGTAGAGATTAGGAAGAACACCAGTGGCGAAGGCGGTTCTCTGGACTGTAACTGACGCTGAGGCACGAAAGCGTGGGTAGCAAACAGGATTAGATACCCTGGTAGTCCACGCCGTAAACGATGAGTACTAGGTGTAGGAGGTATCGACCCCTTCTGTGCCGCAGTAAACACAATAAGTACTCCGCCTGGGAAGTACGATCGCAAGATTAAAACTCAAAGGAATTGACGGGGGCCCGCACAAGCAGCGGAGCATGTGGTTTAATTCGAAGCAACGCGAAGAACCTTACCTGGACTTGACATCCCCTGAATAGCCTGGAGACAGGCGAAGCCTTTCGGGGCAGGGAGACAGGTGGTGCATGGTTGTCGTCAGCTCGTGTCGTGAGATGTTAGGTTAAGTCCTGCAACGAGCGCAACCCTTGTTGTTAGTTGCTAACATGAAAGATGAGCACTCTAACGAGACTGCCGCGGTTAACGCGGAGGAAGGTGGGGATGACGTCAAATCATCATGCCCCTTATGTCCAGGGCGACACACGTGCTACAATGGGCAGAACAGAGAGAAGCAAGACCGTGAGGAGGAGCCAAACTCAAAAACTGCTCTCAGTTCGGATTGCAGGCTGAAACCCGCCTGCATGAAGCTGGAGTTGCTAGTAATCGCGAATCAGCATGTCGCGGTGAATACGTTCCCGGGCCTTGTACACACCGCCCGTCACACCATGAGAGCTGGCAACACCCGAAGTCCGTAGTCTAACTTAGGAGGACGCGGCCGAAGGTGGGGTTAGTGATTGGGGTGAAGTCGTAACAAGGTAGCCGTAGGAGAACCTGCGGCTGGATCACCTCCTTTCTAAGGAGAAAAGGAACAGGACACTGTTCCATAAAAGTTGGTATTTTGTTTGAGCAAGTAACTTGAAAAATTGATAGTAACGAGCAGATTGAGGAAAAACGCGAACGAGGAGTGGAGTTTACTTATGTAAATGAGCACCGGAGTGAGTGATTTTGACGAAAAGATGCGAAGTTAATAACAATTTTTTATTCTGTTTAATTTTGAAGGATCAGGTTATTCAATATTCTTCAAAATTGTTCCTTGAAAATTGTACAGTAAGAAAAAAGAGAAGTCGAAAGACTTCATGAAAGTAAAGTAAAGCTGAGGTTAATGAAATAACCTTTGTAGATATATGTGGAAAATTAATAGTAGCAAGCAGTTCGAGGAAAGGCTTGAGCGAGGAGCGGAGCTTACTTGTGTAAGTGAGCACCACAGCGAAAGACTTGACGATGAAATGCGAAGCTAATATGGATTTTCTTTAGGTCAAGCTACAAAGGGCGCATGGTGAATGCCTTGGCACCAGGAGCCGACGAAGGACGTGATAAGCTGCGATAAGCTTCGGGTAGACGCAAATAGTCTGAGAACCGAAGATTTCCGAATGGGGAAACCCACAGTGGAAGCACTGAACTGTAAACTGAATTCATAGGTTTATAGAGGTAAACCCGGGGAACTGAAACATCTAAGTACCCGGAGGAAGAGAAAGAAAAATCGATTTTCCAAGTAGCGGCGAGCGAAAGGGAAAGAGCCCAAACCAGGAACTTGTTTCTGGGGTTCGGGCAGACAGAGAGAACAATAGGTTAAGTGAAGAGAGCTGGAAGGCTCCGCCATAGAAGGTAAAAGCCCTGTAGGTGAAAGCTGAAAAAGTTCCAGTCTGTACCAGAGTACCACGAGACACGAGAAACCTTGTGGGAAAGAGGGAGGACCACCTCCTAAGGCTAAATACTACCTGGTGACCGATAGAGAAGAAGTACCGTGAGGGAAAGGTGAAAAGAACCCCGGAAGGGGAGTGAAAGAGAACCTGAAACCGTGTGTCCACAACCGATCGAAGCACTTTAACGTGCGACGATGTGCTTTTTGTAGAACGAGCCAGCGAGTTACGGTATGCAGCAAGGTTAAGCACTTAAGGTGCGGAGCCGAAGGGAAACCGAGTCTTAAAAGGGCGTCTAGTTGCATGCAGTAGACCCGAAACCGGGTGACCTATCCATGGCCAGGTTGAAGCGGAAGTAAAATTCCGTGGAGGACCGAACCACGTTGGTGTTGAAAAACCATGGGATGAGCTGTGGATAGCGGAGAAATTCCAATCGAACTCGGAGATAGCTGGTTCTCCTCGAAATAGCTTTAGGGCTAGCGTCGTGAATGAGTAGTGGAGGTAGAGCACTGAATGGGCTAGGGGCTGACAACAGTTACTGAACCCTATCAAACTCCGAATGCCATATACTTGAATCACGGCAGTCAGACCGGGAATGATAAGATCCTCGGTCAAAAGGGAAAGAGCCCAGATCATCAGCTAAGGTCCCAAAGTGTAAGTTAAGTGGAAAAGGATGTGGGATTTCGAAGACAACTAGGATGTTGGCTCAGAAGCAGCCACACATTCAAAGAGTGCGTAACAGCTCACTAGTCGAGAGATCCTGCGCCGAAGATGTCCGGGGCTAAAACTTACCACCGAAGCTATGGACCCGAAAGGGTGGTAGAGGAGCATCCTGTACGGATAGAAGCAGTACCGTAAGGAGCTGTGGACTGTACAGGAGAGAGTATGCTGGCATAAGTAGCGAGAAATAAGTGAGAATCTTATTGGTCGAAGACCTAAGGTTTCCTGGGGAAGGTTCGTCCGCCCAGGGTTAGTCGGGACCTAAGCCGAGGCCGAAAGGCGTAGGCGATGGACAATCGGTTGATATTCCGATACCGCAAACTGGCGTTTGACAGAAGGGATGACGCAGAAGGATAGGATGTGCACACTACTGGATGTGTGTCTAAGCACTGAGGCAGGCCGGGGAGGAAAACCCATCCGGTCAATGCTGAGGTGTTACAGGGATCCAATTAAGGAGAAGTATCCGATTTCACACTGCCAAGAAAAGTCTCTATGGAGCAAGTTTGTGCTCGTACCGCAAACCGACACAGGTAGGTGAGGAGAGAATCCTAAGACCATCGGAAGAATTGTTGTTAAGGAACTAGGCAAATTAACTCCGTAACTTAGGGATAAGGAGTGCCCCGAAAGGGGCCGCAGAGAATAGGCTCAAGCAACTGTTTATCAAAAACACAGGTCTCTGCTAAAGCGAAAGCTGAAGTATAGGGGCTGACGCCTGCCCGGTGCTGGAAGGTTAAGGGGAATACTAAGCGCAAGCGAAGGTATGAACTTAAGCCCCAGTAAACGGCGGCCGTAACTATAACGGTCCTAAGGTAGCGAAATTCCTTGTCGGGTAAGTTCCGACCCGCACGAATGGCGTAATGATTTGAGCACTGTCTCGACAACAAATCCGGCGAAATTGTAGTGCAAGTGAAGATGCTTGCTACCCGCGATTGGACGGAAAGACCCCGTAGAGCTTTACTGCAGTTTAGCATTGAGTTTCGGTATTGTCTGTACAGGATAGGTGGGAGGCATGGAAACCGGGGCGCCAGCCCTGGCGGAGCCAACGTTGGGATACCACCCTGACAGTACTGGAATTCTAACCGGCGGCCATGAAACTGGTCACGGGACATTGTTAGGCAGGCAGTTTGACTGGGGCGGTCGCCTCCTAAAAAGTAACGGAGGCGCCCAAAGGTTCCCTCAGAAGGGTCGGAAATCCTTCGAAGAGTGCAAAGGCAGAAGGGAGCCTGACTGCGACACATACAGGTGGAGCAGGGACGAAAGTCGGGCTTAGTGATCCGGTGGTACCTCGTGGGAGGGCCATCGCTCAACGGATAAAAGCTACCTCGGGGATAACAGGCTGATCTCCCCCAAGAGTTCACATCGACGGGGAGGTTTGGCACCTCGATGTCGGCTCGTCGCATCCTGGGGCTGAAGTAGGTCCCAAGGGTTGGGCTGTTCGCCCATTAAAGCGGCACGCGAGCTGGGTTCAGAACGTCGTGAGACAGTTCGGTCCCTATCCGTCGCGGGCGCAGGAAATTTGAGAGGAGCTGTCCTTAGTACGAGAGGACCGGGATGGACTGACCTCTGGTGTACCAGTTGTTCCGCCAGGAGCATGGCTGGGTAGCTATGTCGGGAAGGGATAAACGCTGAAAGCATCTAAGCGTGAAGCCCACCTCAAGATTAGATTTCCCACAGCGTAAGCTGGTAAGACCCCTCGGAGAACACGAGGTTGATAGGTCAGGGGTGTAAGCATGGCAACATGTTCAGCTGACTGATACTAATAGGTCGAGGGCTTGACCAAACATTCATCTTACTGTGCAATTTTCAGGGAACAGAGCAGTATTCCATATGGAATACACATGTTTTCAATATTTGCTGTAGAGTTTACAGTAAATAAATTATTAGCAGCGAATAGATCAAGGAAAAGCTTGAAGGAGGAGCGGAATTTACTTACGTAAATGAGCACCGCAGTGAGAACTTTGACGCAGAGATATGAAGCTGATAATGATTTATGTCAAATATCTGGTGGTTATGACGTGAAGGTAACACCCCTTCCCATTCCGAACAGGATGGTTAAGCTTCATTGTGCCGAGAGTACTGCAGGGGAAGCCCTGTGGCAGGGTAGGTTGCTGCCGGGTTTTTATGGTTCACTAGCTCAGTTGGTAGAGCACATGACTTTTAATCATGTTGTCCGGGGTTCGATTCCCCGGTGAGCCACCAAGGTAGAAAGTATTGTAAAATTATTTTTTAAAATAGTTTTACAATACTTTTTTATTTAAAGAATTCAATTACAAGATCTGATTTGGATTTTTCACTAAAATTACGTCTTTGGTTGGGCATGATAAATATCTGAATGTTTTTAAGCTACTTCTTCTTTATCAGTAATATACCATGTATTGTTTAATTTTTTAATAGTAAATTTTATAGGCACATCTTTTGAGGCACCAACATCTTTGTTTTGCGAATCTTTTATAATAACTGAGTAAGTCATATTTACATAAATTACATTACCTATATTTTTCTGTAAATTTTGTTTTAAACTAAAATCTACTTTAAAGGGTTTTTTATATTTTAGGTCATTTACTGCATATATTTTATAAACATTTATTTTTTCAAATACTTGTTTTGACATGTGTGTTGAATATTTTTGTTACATTAAGCAAGAGTGAATATAAAAAATATATTTTTTCTTTTAATAATCAACTTATCACATCCAGTTATTTAATTATAGGAGTTTTTAGTTAGTGCCAATGAACAAATTATACCATATAAGCTATAAAAATAATGTCATAAATAGTTTTTTGATAGAATTACATAAAAATATTGTAAAATAGATAAAAATGTGATAGCATATTTATAAATTATATAATAATGCATGGGGTTTTAAATAAACCAGCAAGGGGTGATGGATTGAAAATAAAGGCACTATTTACTATTAATCTTGGGAAAAATGAAATTCAGGAAATTGAAAAGCTTGGTTTTGAAATTATTTTTAAAAAGGAAAATGAACTTGAATATTCAAATGAATTGAAGAATGTTGAGGTTATGTTTACATATAACCCATTCTTACATTTTAATGTAAGTAAACTTGAAAATTTAAGATGGATTCAACTTGACAGTGATGGCTTTGACCAGATACCTGTAGATTATGTAAAGAGTAAGGGTATTTTGGTGACAAACAACAGAGAGGGATATGCAATACCCATTGCGGAAAGTATAATAGCAAGCGTACTTTCAATATACAGAGAAAGCTATAGATTTTACAAGAATAAAGAGAATAGATTATGGAAACCCAGCGCTACTGTTCTGGAGCTTCATGGCAGCACTATTGGAATTATAGGAACGGGCAATATAGCTTATGAAACAGCAAAAAGGCTTAATAGTTTCGGTGTAAATATTTTAGGATTTAATACAAATGGAAGAAAAGTTGAATATTTTGACGAATGCTATCCTTCTGACAGTATTAAAAACAAAATTGGTTGTTGTGATGTAGTCATATGTCTATTACCTCTTACAGATAGAACTTATCATTTTGTGGATCAAAATGTCATATGTGAAATGAAAGATGGTGTAATATTTGTAAATGCTTCAAGAGGAGAGGTAGTTGATGAAAAAAGTTTGATAAAGTATATAGAAAATGGAAAAATAAAGGCTTCTGTTCTTGATGTTTTTGAAAAAGAGCCCTTACAGAAGGATAATTGTCTATGGAATTTAGATAATGTTATTATAACTCCACATAATTTTTGGATTTCCCAGAATGTTAAAAAGAGATTATATCAATTGGTATTTGAGAATATGAAGAGATATAAATCAGGCGAGAAGTTAAAAAATATAGTCAATCTTGATAGGGGATATTAAAAAGTTATTTTAATTGTATACAAATACAAATACATATATAAAGCTGTTAGATGTTTTGTGTCCAATAATTTTTTTTAGGAGTGAACAAGTATTATGAAAAATGATAGTTACAGTCATTTGATGAATAGAAAGCAAATAATTAAAAAAGATAAGAGAGTAAATAAAAGAATTAAATATGATGCTAATTTTAAAATTACAGGTGTTAATTATACAAAATGCAACTATCAGGTATTTGCTGTGGATGTATCCATTTCAGGAATAGGTTTTTTATCAGAAGTTGAATTTAAGAAAAATGATTTATTGGAATTGATATTTAAATATAATAGCATCAGCATACCTTCAACAGTTAGAGTTACACATGCAAATTTATATGATAGAGGTTATTTTATTGGAGGTAATTTTATTGCATTAGAAAATACATACAGAGAAATGTTAAAACAAGAATTATTATAGAAAGAATTAAAAATGATTAAGGGGTGATGTATATGATGGAGTTGTTGGAAACAAATTTAATTAGCAAGGAAATTGAGGATTTGACCATAGATCTGGTTAAGGTTCCCAGTGTTAATGGCACAAAGGGAGAAGTTGATATAAGCAATAAAATTTATAATTATATAAAAAGTATTGATTATTTTAAAATAAACGAAGATTATGTCTGGCAGACAGAGCTAAAAAATGATAGGTTAGGCAGGAAAAATGTTTTTGCATTTTTGAGAGGAGAGAAGAAAAGATCAGGGAAAACTATTATTTTACACGGTCATATGGATACAGTTGGAGTTGATGATTTTGGACAGCTTTCCGAATATGCCTTTAATCCAGTTGAATTTGAAAGACAGCTCAAAAACCTTGATCTTCCAAATGATGTAAGGAAAGATCTTGATAGTGGAAAATGGCTGTTTGGTAGAGGAGCATCTGATATGAAAAGCGGTGATGCAGTACATCTAATAGTTTTAAAAGAACTTTCAAAAAAAATTAAAGACATAGAGGGCAATATATTGTTTATGTCAAATCCGGTAGAGGAAAATGAACATACGGGAATAATAGAAGCGCTGGATGTACTTGAAGATTTAAAGGAGAAATATAATCTTGAATATTCACTTGCTATAAATAATGACTATATATGTCCAATGTATGAGGGTGATACTGCAAAATATATTTACACGGGAACAGTTGGAAAATTACTTCCCTGCTTTTATATATTTGGAAAAGAAACTCATGTAGGTCAGTGTTTTGAAGGATTGAATCCTGATGTACTGGCAGGGCAGCTTATAAATGAAATTGATTTGAATGTGGAATTATGTGATGAGTATAGCGGAGAATATACTCTCCCGCCATCTGTCCTGAAATTCAAGGATTTAAAGAAGTTATATAATGTTCAGACACCATCTTCAGCTTTTGTATATTTTAATTATGCAGTTCACAATGAATCTCCTGAAAAAACTATGGCAAAGTTGAAAAAATCAGCAGTAGAAGTCTTCGATAAAATAGTAAGCAGAAATGACAAGAGCTATAGAGCTTATTGTGAAAAAGTAAACCAAAAATATACACCTATAGATTTTCAGCCTAGCATATTGACCTATTCTGAACTGTGTAAAATTGTGGAAAAAAATTTTGACGGTAATTTGAAAAAAGAACTTGCTAAATATACGGAAAATCTTCTTGAAATGAATATGGATTTGAGGATTATTTCTTTAAAAATGGTGGAAAAGGTATTTAAATTGTACGAAAATAAAGAACCATGTATAGTGCTGTTTTTTGCGGCACCATATTGTCCGCATAATGTATTAAAAGATGAAGATGTGACAGAAAGAGAAGTAATAGAAAAAATAGAAGAATCCATAGATGAGATGGGTAAAGATGGATGTATGGAATCATTCAAAATGATGAAATTCTTCCCGAGTCTTTCTGACAGCAGCTATTTGAAGATAGATGATGATTTTGAAGAACTTTATAAGTTAACTTCTAATTTTCCTGGGTGGGGACAAGTTTATGAAGTGCCACTACAAAAGATAAAGAAACTTAACATACCAATAGTTAACTACGGGTGTTATGGTAAGGATGCACATAAATGGACTGAAAGGGTATATAAGCCTTATTCATTTGAAGTCCTGCCAAAGTTGATATTAAAAACTGTAGATAAATTTTTAAATTGTTAGGGGAGATATATTTTGAGTAGTTTATATGAACGGAGTTTGAAGGTTATGCCTCCTGTTGCTAAAAGAGCGACTAAATTGGGTGTTGTAAAAGGCAAGGGTGCTTATTTGTATACGGAAGATGGAAGGAAAATGCTTGATTTTGCAAGCGGAGTGGCAGTTTGTAATTTAGGGCATAATAATGATTCAGTCATAAAGGCAGCTGAAGAACAGATGAGACAGCTGATCCACGGAGGACATAATGTAGTATATTATGAATCTTATGTCAGACTTGCAGAAAAATTAGTGGAGCTGACGGGAAATGATACTATGGTTTATTTTAGCAACAGCGGTGCGGAAGCAAATGAAGGAGCAATAAAACTGGCAAAGTATGTTACAGGAAGAAGTGCCATTATTTCTTTTAAAGGGTCGTTTCATGGCAGAACTCTGGGAACTGTGTCCATAACCGGTTCAGATTCAAAATACAGAAAAAATTATGAGGGACTTCTGCCAAGTGTATATTTTGCAGAGTATCCCTATTGTTTCAGATGTCCATATAAGCAGAAAATGGAATCATGCAGCATGGAGTGTACAGAACAGTTTGAAGAAGACATTTTTAAAAGACTTGTTGATCCTTATAGTGTTGCTGCAATTATAATGGAACCTGTTCAGGGGGAAGGTGGATATATAGTTCCTCCCGAAAAATTTGTAGAGTATGTTAGGAAAGTATGTGACAAGTATGGAATATATCTTATATTTGATGAAATACAGACAGGGTTTGGAAGAACAGGTAAAATGTTTGCACAAGAAAATTTTTCTGTCAGACCCGATATATTTACATGCGCAAAGTCAATAGCATCGGGTTTTCCTTTAAGTGCTGTCATCGGTAAAAAGAAAATTATGGAGAAATGGCCTTCTGGAGCTCACGGAGGAACTTTTGGGGGGAATCCTGTTGCCTGTGCTGCTGCTATAGCTACCATAGATGAACTGCAAAAAGGAATTATTTCACATGGCAGGGAAATGGGTGACTATTTAAAAGAAAGACTGCTTGAATTAAAAGACAAGTATCCAATTATAGGCGATGTAAGAGGAATGGGACTTATGATAGGCATGGAATTTTGTGATATCAACAAGGTACCTTGCAGTGAAATAGTAGATGATATTATTGAATTTGCCATTGAGAATAATCTTATACTTTTATCCTGTGGAACTTATCATAATGTAATAAGATTTATAGCACCGCTCATTGTTTCAAAGGATGAAATAGACAGTGCATTAACTATTGTGGAGAAAGGTATAACTGAGTACATGAAATTTCATACCAATATATAATATTTTTTAAAAGGAGAGGATGGAATGAACAAGGGTTTTGTAAGAAATTCAACGGGTATATTGAAAAAGGTGCTGCTGTGTCCGCCGGATTATATGAAGCTGCAGCCTATTAACGTTATTGCAAACAAATGGATTGAACAGAATAAAGGGCTGGATATAGAGAAGTGTATTGAGGAACACAGGGAACTCGTAAGTATATATAAAGAAAATGGCATAGAAGTTGAGTTGATGGAACCGAAAGAAGAAATAACAAATGAAGTTTTTGCGAGAGATTTTGGCGGCTGCGTATACGAAGGATATATATTGGGAAAATTTAAAGAAAAAATCAGATTTAGGGAAACAGAAGAATATGAAAAAGAAATGGAGAAAATAGGTGTTCCATGTGTGGCAAGAGTGGAAAAAGGAATTTTTGAAGGTGGAGATTTTTGGTTTTTGGATGATAATACTCTTGCTATTGGAACAGTGGCAAGAACAAATGAAACTGGCATACAGGAAATAAGGGAAGGATTAAATAAATTTGGTTATAGTGTAGTACCTGTCAAATGTCCGCAAGAAAATCTGCATCTTGACATGTGCTTTAATATAGTGGCAGAGAAAATGGCAGTAGTATGCAGACGGGCATTACCGGATTCTTTCATTGAAATACTGAACAAGAGAGGATTTATGTTGATTGATATTCCACAGGAAGGTGTTTTCAAGCATCAGTGTAATTTACAATCCATAGGCAATGGAAAAGTTATATCATTGAAATCAAATACTGAAGTTAATAGAAAACTGAGAGCAAATGGACTGGATGTATTAGAATTGAATGCAAGTGAGATATTGAAAAGCGGTGGAGGGCCTCACTGTATGACATTTCCGCTGATCAGGATTTAACTAGTTGTATACAAATACGAATACTTATATAGATTGTCTTAAAGAGATCTAGACAGGAAGGTGATTCTTTATGGAACATAGGTTTATTTCAAAAAAGCATTGGAAAGATGCAGTTACCATCATGGATGAATCTACAAAGAAGTTTATAAAACAAGAAGATGTAATAGACTTGAGTCTCGGTGTACCTGATTTTATAACTGATTGGGAAATAAGTGAAAAAGCAATGGAAGATGCTAAAAAAGGACATACCAAATATACGGAATCGGCAGGAGATCCTGAATTGATACGGGAAATAGTAAAATTGTACAATGAGAAATATGATTTGGCATTTAAAAGTGAAGAAATAATGACTGTAGTTGGTGCATGTCATGGAGCATATCTTTCATTGCAGGCAGTACTTGACGATGGTGATGAGGTTATAGTACATGCTCCCTATTTTACACCATATGAAGAACAGATAAAGATGGCAGGAGGAAAGATGATCGTAATTGATACCTCTGAAGATAATGAATTTAACATAGATGCAGATAAATTAAAATCAAGTATAACTCCAAGAACAAAAGCTTTGATGCTGAATTATCCCAATAATCCTACGGGAGCCGTATTTGACAGGAAACTGCTTGAGGAAATAGCCCAAATTGCGGTAGATAATGATCTATTGGTAATATCAGATGAGATATATGATGTTTTTGATTATGAAAATAAATTTGTGCCAATGGTATCACTCCCTGGAATGAAGGAAAGGACTATAACTCTGGGAAGTTTTTCAAAGGGATATGCCATGAGCGGGTGGAGAATAGGTTTTGTTATAGCACCTGATTTTATAATAAATTGTATGAAAAGTATCAATGAGAATATATGCTATTCAGCACCCTCTATATCTCAAAGGGCTGCCATATATGCATTGAGAATGAGAAAGAGGATACAGCCCTTAATGATAGAAGAATTTAAAAATAGATTGAACTATTGTTATAAAAGGATAAACTCAATTGAAGGAATGAGTGTGATGAAACCTAAAGCAGGTATATATCTATTCCCGAATATCAAAGAAACAGGAATGACTTCCCTGGAATTTTCTAATCTTCTGCTGCAGGAAGCAAAAGTTATTGTTATACCGGGTACAGCTTTTGGAAAATGTGGAGAGGGACATGTAAGAATAGCCTGTACCGTAGGAGCTGAAAAACTCAAGAAGGCTTTTGACAGGATTGAAAAAGTCTTGAATAAAGTGAAGATTGAATTTTAGATTGTATTATGATAAACTTTACCTGTATAAATATGCAAGTAAAGTTTTGCTTTTCAATAGAAATGTATACATATACGGATACTGAAGGGAGGAATAGGCTTGAATGGATTACCCAGGATAGGAACAAAAATTTCATTGACTGATAAGGCGTATGAAACTATTAAAGATGCCATTATGACAAATTACTTCAAACCTGGAGAATTATTGATAGAAGAAAAGCTGGCAGAGAAGCTGGCAATAAGCAGAACTCCTTTGAGAGCGGCCTTAAAGCGGCTGGCATATGAGCATCTGGTGGATATAAATTCTTCGAGAAATGTTATCGTATCGAATGTGAGCCAGCAGGATGTTGAAAAGATAACTGTTGTTAGACAGGCATTGGAACCAGTTGCTGTATTGAGCCTTGAAAATAAAATAAAAGGAACACAGGTTGAAGATTTAAGGAAAATAGTAGAAAGGGAAGAGGAAGCATCAATAAAAAAAGAGTATGATGAACTTATAAAGATGGAATACGAATTTCATGTAAGCATAGCAAAATTTACTGATAATGAATGGATATATGAAATGGTAAAAAACATCAATACTATAATTCAGAGATTTCTCATATTATCTGGAAGTCTGAATCGATATAATAAACTTGCAATTGAGGAACATGGAGAAATACTGAAGGAGATAGAAAATGGAAGATACAATAAAGCCGCAGAGAATATGAAAATACATATAATCAAAGTATCTAACAGGATGTTGAAATAGCTTGTTATAGATACATTGATCTTAAAAATTCCTTCCCTGAAGGAGTTTTAAAATATTTGTGGTTCATATAGTTTATATCAGGTCTTTTTAGATTATCTTCGTAGGCATTGACTAAAAAATCACTTTCAATAAGTATCTGAAGATCTATTCCGTCAATTTTATTATAGCTGTGATGATTGCCTATTAAAAAGCATATTCTGTCTACCACATTATTATTCAATTCAATATCTTCGAGTAATTTTCTAGCTACAGGGGGACCTTCAATTTCCTGATAATTTCCTGCCGAGCTGTTATATTTTCTCTCACTTTCCTTAATGCCTATATCATGAAGAATAGAAGCCAGTTCAAGTATGAACATCTGGTGATCATCCAATTTTTCTAGTTCACCTATGGTTTTACTGAAGCTGTATACTTTTAAAGCATGATTTATTCTTTTAATATCATTTCCAAAATAAGTTATCATCTTTTTAATTACCGTACTAGATATTTCTGACATAATTTCCTCCCCGGGTTTTAAATTGTTAATTTTATTATAATATTTTTATAGACACAATGATAGTATTAAATTTGAATATTATTTTAGTAAAAGCATGGAGGTTTTAAGATAATGAAAAATATACTGCTTGTGGAAGATGATAGATCATTGAATAGAGGAATTAGTTTTAAATTGGAAAAAGAGGGCTATGGAGTATTTTCAGCCAGAAGTATAGAAGAAGCAAAAAAAATATTATATGGTAAGAGTGTCGATCTTATGATCCTTGATGTAGGACTTCCAGATGGAAATGGATTTGATTTTTGCAGTGAAATCAGAAAGAATAGTGATTTGCTCATTATATTTTTAACTGCCTGTGATGAGGAAGTGGATATTGTAACAGGACTTGATCTGGGTGCAGATGATTATATCGCCAAACCTTTCAGTCTCATGGTACTGATGTCGAAGATAAATGCCTTGCTTAGAAGAAACTGTGATAAAGGAGGAAACAGTAAAATCATGTCCGGGGATATGGCCTTCTATGTAAATGATATGAAGGTATTGAAAAAGGGGAAAGAATTGTTCCTGAGCAGGAATGAGGTAAAACTTTTGAAATATTTAATGGATAATTCAGGACAAATAATAAGTAAAGATCAGCTTTTGGATAAACTTTATTCCATAGACGGTACCTTTATAGATGAAAATACTATAGCTGTAAATATAAGAAGGCTCAGAGAAAAAGTAGAAGATGATCCTTCAAATCCTCAATATATAAAAAATGTCAGGGGAATAGGATACATATGGGCAGAGAGCTGTGCAAAAATATGATTGAATATTTAAAAGAAAATCCATTATTTAAAAGAGCGTTTATAACAGCGGCTTTAGGTACCATGCTTATTTCCATGGCTGTCTGCTTTTTGCATTATTATATGATAAATAAGATCTATGTAAATCAGATGAATTCCACAGTACAATTGGTGGGATCTCTTGCAAGATCGCATCCAGAAGATGAAGTAGAAATTGTAAAAACCATTCTGTTAAAAAAATATAATTCTGAGGACTTAAATTATGGTGAGAGCATCATAAAAAAATATGGATATGATGATGAAGTCAAAGCCTGGAACGATGCTGCATTTAATAAAAATGTATATGCTATGGCAATTGACGATCTGGTTGTGTTTATACTGCCTCTTGCTGGAGGCATATGTATTTTTAGATACTGCAGTCTGAGGATTATAGAAGAACTTGAGGAAATTTTAAATGTAGTTGATAAAATAATAGACGGCAAATTTTCCATAAAGGCTGATAATGATAAAGAGGGGATTTTATCTAAAATATATTCAGGGCTTTATCAAATGACCAGAATACTTGAGCTGAATATAAATAAACTGGACAGGGAAAAGGAAAATATAAAGTCCCTTGTTACAGATATATCACATCAGATCAAAACACCTTTGTCCTCCATAAAACTCTTCAACTCCCTTCTAATAGAGGATGAAAATATAAATACAGATGAAAGAAAAGAATTTTTATATACCATAAAAGAAGAAACGTTAAAACTTGAATGGCTTACAGGATCTCTTATAAAGCTGTCAAGACTTGAAGCAGGCATGATCACATTTAAAAAAGAGAAAAAATCCATAAAGGATACAATATATAAATCCATAAAGGGAGTATATTCAAAAGCACTTCATAGAAATATAGAGATAGATGCTGAAGATATTGATGAGTATTTTGTTTTTCATGATCCCAGGTGGACCAAGGAGGCCATAATCAATGTGCTTGAAAATGCTATAAAATACACGGATTCGGGTGGAAAGATCAATATAAGTATGGTTGAAACGAATTTTTTTATAAGGATTGATATAGAGGATAATGGAATAGGTATACCAAAGAAAGATTTCAACAAGATTTTCAAAAGATTTTATAGGGGAAATTCCAGGGTGGTTCAGGAATGTGAAGGATCCGGAGTTGGACTGTATCTTACCAGGAGGATACTGGAGCAGCAGGGGGGAAATATCATGGTGGATTCAGAAGTAGGGAAAGGAAGCAGGTTTAGTCTTTTCTTACAGAAGTGTAAGTGAGTTTGAAAGTGATATGTAATATTGCCATGTTATGATCTGTGTATCAAATGTAAAAGAGAGGTAATAACATGAAGGTATTGGAGACGAAGTCTTTAAAGAAATACTACGGTAGAGGTGAAAATTTGGTCAAAGCTGTGGATGATATAAGTTTTACTGTACAGGAGGGAGAATTTATTGTAATAGTAGGTACCTCGGGATCGGGAAAAAGTACGCTGCTTCATATGATGGGTGGACTAGACAGGCCTACTTCAGGAAATGTGTATATTGAGGGAAGAGATATATTTTCAATGAAGGAAGACGATCTGGCTATATTCAGAAGGAGGAATATAGGTTTTGTATTTCAGGCCTTCAATCTTGTGCCTGTGCTGAATGTATGGGAAAATGTGACGCTGCCAATAGGTCTTGACAATAAGAAGGTGGATGAAAATTATATAAGAGAACTTATGGAAACTCTAAACATATATGATAGAAGAAGTTCACTTCCCAATACACTTTCAGGCGGACAACAGCAGAGAACTGCCATCTGCAGGGCCCTTGCCAGCAAGCCCTCCATAATGCTTGCAGATGAGCCTACGGGAAATCTTGATTCCAAAACTGCCCAGGAAGTTATGTCGCTGCTTAAAATGTCAGTGGAAAAATACAATCAGACACTTGTAATGATAACTCATGATGAAAAGATAGCCCAGATGGGTGACAGAATAGTTGGAATAGAGGATGGAAAAATAAGGGCAGGTGATATGTAAAATGAACTGTATATCAAATCTGGCCAGAAAAAATTTAAAATTCTCAAAGACTAAAAATATTCTTGTCATAATAACCATAGCACTTGCTACATGTCTCATAACTGCCTCCGGTATAGTGATCTACAGCATTCAAAATATGGTAATAGCTTCCACCGAAGAACAATCCGGAAATTATCATGGAATCTACAAAAATGTGAATGACAGGCAGATTGAAATATTGAAGAACAACATAAAAATTGAAAGTGCAGGAGAATACATTCCATTTGAGAGTGTAAAGAGAAAAAATTCCAATTATCCGGATATATCCTTAATTTACGCAGATTTCAAAGCAGCAGATATGACAAATATTAAACTGGAGAAGGGTGAGCTTCCACAAAAAAGCACTGAGATAGCCCTGGAAAAATGGGTACTTGAAAAATTAAATGTAAAAAGTGCTTTAGGGGAAACCATACATATTGAATATGGAAATACCTCTTCAGCTGCAGACTTTGTACTAAGTGGTATATTGAAGGACAGTACAATGCACAAGCAGCAAAACGTGAGTACAGGGCTGGTGTCAAAAAAATTTGTATATGAAAACTTGCCAAATGTAAAAAAGGACTGCTTTGTAAGGATAAAAAACCATAGAGACGTGGAAAAGAGTGTCACTGATGTAGGTCATAGTATTGGGATAAAAGACAAAAATATAATCAAAAACTCCATGTATATAGATGCCTCAGGAGGAGATCCCATGATGCTGGCGGCGTTTGCCGTGATAGCAGTAATTGTTGTTCTGACGACAGTGGTGGTCATATATAATATATTTTATATATCCGTTATTGAAAGGATAAAACAGTTCGGGCTGCTTGCAGCAGTGGGAGCCACCAGGAAACAGATCAGAAAGATAATATTCAGGGAGGGACTTCTGCTGTCTGTGGTAGGAATTCCACTGGGGAGTATACTTGCCCACATTGCTGCTTTTATGATTGGATATCTTTTTTCACAGATTTCTAATATAAGAATGAAGTCCTCTCCCTACATTGTGATTGTATGTGTATTTATAAGTCTGGCTGCAGTGGCAATCTCTCTTATAAAACCAGGGAGGCTGTCTTCGAAGATATCTCCTGTAGAATCTATGAAATACAGCGGTGTAAAAATAAGTTCCAGTAAAAAGGAGAGGGCTTCATTAAAAAAGATATCCATGGCTAAAATTGCACGGCTGAATCTGTGGAGAAATAAGAAGCGTACGATTATGACCATGCTTTCTCTGACCATGAGCGGAGTTTTATTTATCATAATATGCAGTGTTTTAAAAAGCATGAGTATAGATAATATTGTCAGACGTGATTTTAAATATGAATTTGCCCTTTCAGTTACAAATACCTATGGAAGTCCATTGAATAAAAAATTGATTGATGATATAAAAAGCATGGATGGAGTAAAAAATGTCCATGTAAGTAAAAACACATCCAGCATTTTTGTAAACAATGCGCGCAGCATTCTATACGGATACGATGATTATATACTGAACAGGTTAAATAAGTATCTGATAAGAGGGAATATATCCAGCGAAAATCTGAAAAACAGAGATGAAGTTCTCATAGTGGGCAGAAAAAATGAAGACGGCAGCGTTACCTGCAAATACAAGGTTGGGGACAAAATACCTTTTTCAATCAGGAAAGAGGACAGCAGCGGCAATTTGAGAGAGGTCATGAATAAAGAGTTCACCGTAGCAGGTATACTAAGCGGCAATATTGCAGGCTCCGGCTTGATTGTGGGAGGGTATGAATTTATAACTCATGAGGATGTATTTACGAAAGAAGAATTTAAAGACAGCCTGGCAGATAACAGGGACAACAAATTAACTGACATTTATATAGATATAGACAGCAGTAAATTTGATACCATAAAAAACAGGCTCAAAGCTATAGTAAATAGGGACAGCAGGATAATGTATGATTCAAATACGGACTGGCAGAAGGAACTGGATGATCAGTTTATGGCAATAGAGATAACAGCAATGAGCTTTACGGGAATAATAGCCCTCATAGGAATTTTGAATCTCATAAATACCATGATTACAAGCATACTCACAAGAAAAAGAGAGTATGGAATGCTCCAGGCAGTGGGGCTGTCAAACAAACAGCTGAGACAGATGCTTCAGATAGAGGGCATGTACTATGCTGGTATAAGTTCTTTACTGTCGGTGATTTTTGGAACCGGTCTTGGATACTTCTGCTTTAAACTGTTTAAAAAGGCAGGAGCGGATTATGCAGAGTATGAATTCCCTCTCATACCTATACTTGCAATTATTGTGGTGTTTATTTTGCTGGAAATACTGATAACCTACCTTATTGAAAGCAGATTAAAAAAGGAATCCATAATTGACAGGATCAGGTACAGTGAATGATAATATAAAGTGATTCTTAGGTTCTTGAGAAAGATTTTTTTATAAGGGTAATCACTATGAACCTAAGAATCACTCTGATTTCACTGCTCTCCGTCAGCCTGCGAGGTTGTTTCATATCCTGGTTTTTTATACATGGTTAAAAACAGCGTTGGAATCACAGCCGCCACGGTGAAGCCGATGGCCCACCAGAACGAGACGTCGAAGGAATGAGCAAGCGCATGAAGATCGGAGGCAGCCTGGCCCACCATCTGCTGTTGGGCGACGGTAGCAAGGATAGCCGACCCGAAAGCCCCGCCGATGGTTTGAAAGATCCTCGTGGCAATACTCGCATGGGGAACCTGCTCTCTCGGAAGTCCAATATAAGCGGACATCATGATTGCAATCAGCAAGCCGCCGAGTCCCGCCCCTCTGATTAGCAGAGCGGCAGCCAGAAAGATCAGATTCGTATCAACACCTGCAAAAGCAAATGGCAGAGTGCCGACTGCAATACCAACGAGACTAATCAACACGATATTGCGTGAACCGTTGCGGTCTGCCACCTTACCGGCCCAGCTTCTGGTGAATAGCATCCCAATTCCCTGTGGAAGCAGCCACAATCCGGCATACAGTGCACTTGCCCCGCGCACCTCCTGATAATAGAGCGGAAGCATCAGCATGGCCCCGTTCGTGATGATCCCGCACAGGATCAGCAGGATATTGGAAGCGGAAAAATTGGCGGATTTGAACAGCCGTACATTCAAAGCCGGTTCTCGTTTTGTATTCAGCGCATAGATGACATAGGATGCCATCAAAACAATGCCCATGATCAGTGGGACATAGACTGTACTGCTATTTAAGCCACCGTGCGTAGCAACCTGCGCAATGCCATAGATCAAAAGAGCAAACGCGGGAGAAAGCAAAAGCATGCCGATCACATCAAGGGATGCTTCCTTTTCCACATGCTTATCGGCCGGTATTCCCCACAAAGCTAACGGGATGGCTACGATACAGATTGGAATATTGACAAAGAAAATTGCGCGCCAGCTTAAGCCATTAACGATAATTCCTCCTAACACCGGGCCAAGGATTGGTCCCAGCAGAGCAGGAATGCTGACGATGGACATGATCCGCCCGAGATTGCGACCACCGGAGATTTGTACAAGCTCTGTCTGCAATGTTGGCATCAGGAGCCCTGCACTGATTCCCTGGATAACGGCAAAACAGATTAAGCTCTGGATATTCCAGGACAGCATGGCAAGCACGGAACCGATCAAGAAGATTGCCAAGGAAAAGATATAGGATCGTTTGCATCCAAATCGTTTGACAGCCCAGCCTGAAATTGGAACGGTCAGTCCCATTGCAAGAACGAATCCCGTCGTGATCCACTGCACAACAGAAATGGTTGCCTTCATTTCGATTGAAATGGTATGGATGGCCACATTGACCATCGTGGAATCAAACAGCGGTGCAAGTCCGCCGACCACCAGGACAATAGCAGCCCTGAGCACGATTGGATCGAGTTTTTCTTTTGATGGTTTTGCATTTTCTGTATTCA
This sequence comes from Clostridium sp., assembly GCF_022482905.1. Classification (NCBI taxonomy): domain Bacteria; kingdom Bacillati; phylum Bacillota; class Clostridia; order Eubacteriales; family Clostridiaceae; genus Clostridium; species Clostridium sp. Next base: position 2,906,980 of record NZ_JAKVOI010000001.1, on the reverse strand, counting down.
TAAGAGAACTCCTTTCATAGTTAAAATAAGAAACGTTGAGTTTCTTATGAAATTATGATATAATAAATACAAACCTTTGTCAATAGGAAACTTGGAGTTTTTTATAAATATTTCCACGGCAGAGGAGCATTTATTGTTGATTCCTGGAGGGAAATAAAAGATGGACAAACGAAAGAAGGGTACGCGCCGCCGCGGAGAGGTTCTGGAAGAGGCAATCCTGCTTTCCGCATGGGGGGAACTCTTAGAAACCGGCTATACACGAATGACGATGGAGAGCATTGCAACTCGGGCGGGAACAAATAAATCTGTCCTTTATCGTCGATGGTCTGATAAGTCTGAACTTGTGATGGCTGCCATACGTAAATATTATTTTCCTAAAATTACGAATGAAATACCAGATACTGGAAGTCTACGCGGCGATGTATATACCTATCTGCGTGCACGTGTTGAACCACTGAAAATAATCGGTGCGGAAACGATCAGGGGACTTATTATGGAACCAGTGGTGTGGCAAAATATAGTTGCATCCATGCCGCAAATAATCGAACGAAGGTCGGAGGGCAAGCTGACGGTGGCTATGAAGACGATTTTAAAAAACGCGGAACTTCGTGGTGAAGTCTGCCTTGAAAAACTGTCGCCCCGAATCATCTCACTGCCGCTTGACCTGCTTCAGTATGAGCTGATTAAAAAGTTGGAACCAGTATCCGATGAAGCCATAGCTGAGATTGTAGATGACATTTTTATGCCGCTTATACATTCAACACAGCAATAGCAAAAAGGTCATTTAAGGTTAATTGACAACTGAAGATTCGTATTTGTATATAATGTGAAGTACTCAGTTTACAAAGGAGACATAAGTTAATGAGAATAAAAAAAATATTAACTCGCCTGTATGTACATGATATAAATAAAGCTATAGATTTCTATAAAAAATTATTAAATAAAGATTGTGATTTAAGATTTAGGCATACTGAAATGAATTTAGAATTAGCACAAATAGGAAATATATTAATTTTAGGTGGTACTGAAGAAGCTTTAGAACCATTTAAGGATACAAAGGCAACTTTCTTGGTAGACTCTGCTGTTGAATTTAGAGAATTCTTATTAAAAAATGGTGTTATAATCATTAGAGATTTAAAAAAAGTTCCAACAGGAATGAATTTAACTGTAAGACATCCGGATGGTACCATAATCGAATATGTTGAACATAATAAAAATATTAATTTGTAAAATTTAAATGTCTGCCAATTTAATCAGAGTAAAAATACTCTAGTTAAATATGTTAGATAGGTGTTTTTTATATTTATAAACTTCATTTCCCCATTTATCTAGAGACTTTAAAGCGACTATGAGTTTTTGACTAAGTTTTGACAATTCATATTCTACCCTTGGTGGAATTTCATTATATTGATGACGAATAACAAGAGAGTCTTCTTCAAGTTCTTTTAAGTTTTTTGAAAGCATCAGACTGGATATGCCATTAACTTTCCTCTGTAGTTCATTAAATCGAATAACTCCATTTTGGAACATAGTCCAAATGATTAAGAGTTTCCATTTGCCACCTATAATATCCATAGCGTACCTAACATAACAATCTTCCATAAGACAACCTCCATTACTTATATAAATATTAGTGACTAAACATTTTTTGTGTACTTGTTGATTTATATGCTACTTAATATAATGAAGTTAGTCAATAGACAACTGACTTAATTTAAAAAATTTTATATCTAAAAGGAGCGCTGAGAAATGTCAAAAGTAGTTGTTTTCAAAGGTAGTCCAAGAAAGAATGGATATACTGCAAAACTATTAGAACAAGTAGCAAAAGGAGCGAAGTCCAAAGGTGCCGAGGTTATTGAATTTGATTTAAATGATCCTGGAATCCGTGGATGCCAAGGATGTTTTTATTGCCGTACATATGACGGATGTGCTGTTAACGATTATTTGCGGCCAATGTATAAAGCAATTAATGAAGCAGATGCTATTGTATTTGGTTCTCCAATCTATTATTATCAAATTACAGGTCAGGCAAGAGTTTGGTTAGATCGTACATTTCCGATGGTTGGAGGTCTTAAAGACACTTTAGTACCTAGACATCCAGATAAAAAGTTAATAACAATATTTGTTCAAGGAAACCCGGATCCTAAAATAGGTGCAGATGGCATTAAATTTGTCAATGATATTTTTAAAATATATGGTTGGAAGTTAGAGGATAGCATTCATTACTGTGGAACTAGTCATAATCCTGATTTAGCAATGTTTGATGAGTTGTCTTTAAGAGCATTCAAGGATGGGGAACATACACTAATCTAATTGATAGTTTAAACATATATAATACCCGATTATGTTATAATAATTAGGAAGATTAATTTGGAAAGGCTTCAAGAATGAATAAAAATATTAAATGGCTACTTGTTATTATATGGATAATAGTAATATTTATGTTTTCAAATCAACCTGGAAACGTATCAGATGAGAAGAGCAAATTTGTAGTTGGTTTGTTCAATGCAATTGGAGTAAATCTTAATAATGTATTTGGCAATATGGCAAACTTTGCGGTTAGAAAAGCCTCACACTTTATTGAGTATCTTATACTTTACATATTAATATTTAATGCAGTGTATAAAAAACATGAAATCAAAAGAGCTCTTTTAATTTCATTAATTCTAGTATTTGTGTATGCATGTATGGATGAAGTTCATCAATTGTTTATACCTGGGAGATCTTCTAGAATAAGAGATATTATTATAGACACTACAGGAGGTTTTGCAGGACTCCTTCTGAGTTTTTATCATTCGTATAAGAAAGGGAGAACAGTTCAAGATGAAATGCAAAATAGATGATATATCAATAAACTATCATATAAAAGGAAATGGAAAACCGGTTGTTATGATTCATGGTTATGCTGCAGACAGCAGGCTGATGATGGGGTGTATGGAACCTGCCTTTTTAAATAAGAAGGATTATAAGAGAATATATATGGATCTTCCTGGCATGGGGGAAAGCAGTACCTCTGAAAGGATTACAAATGCAGATGATATGCTGGATGTTATAGTAGATTTTATTAGAAAAATTATTCCAGACGAAAATTTTCTTCTTGCAGGAGAATCCTATGGGGGATATTTATCAAGGGGAATAATTTATAAAATGTTTGAAAAGGTAGATGGGCTTCTATTGATATGTCCGGTTATAATACCCGATTTTAAGAAGAGAGATCTGCCAGAGCATGTTATTCTTGTAAAAGATAGAAAATTGCTTTCACAGTTAAATGAGTATGAAATTGAAAACTTCAATTCAATATCTGTACTTCAAAGTGAGAAAATATATAGGAGGTACAAAGATGAAGTACTTTCAGGTTTAGAAGCAGGGAAACATGAATTTTTGCGATATTTCCAGAAAAATGGATATAAATTTTCTTTTGATGTTGATAAAATAGATAAAAAGTTTACGAAACCGACCCTTATACTTTTAGGACATCAAGATTCACGTGTAGGTTACAAGGATGCATGGACTATTTTAAACAACTATCCAAGGGCAACCTTTGCTGTAATTGATAATGCTGGACATAATTTGCAGATAGAACAGGAAGATATGTTTAACTACATGGTAGATGAGTGGATAAGGAGAATTCAAAAAGAGGGTGGGAAACTCTAAATTTTTATTAGAGTTTCTTTTAATTTAAGCCAATCATCATTATACATGTTTCTAAAATCATCATTTCTATTGTAGGTTAGAGAAGATGGATGATACATGGGGAAAATATACGTTTTTAACTCTTTGTTAAATGACAATTTGCCATGGCATTCTCCAATGGATTTGAATTCTGTTAGGTTTTTTAGAGGTATATTTCCAAGAGTTATTATTATTTTGGGATTGACAAAGTCAATTTCTTCTTTGAGAATATCCCTGAATAAATTTATTTCAGAGACCTTTGGAGTTCTATTTTTTACAGTATTTCTGCCATTTTTATTTTCAGTTATTTTTATGGGTCTGAAGAAGCAGGTGTTTGTTATCCTCACTCTGTTACGTGTGAGGCCTATAGAAGTCAGATACTTTTCAAAATTCTTTCCAGCCATTCCAACAAAAGGTCTGCCCTCTATTATTTCTGTTTTCCCGGGAGCTTCTCCGATAAATAATATATCACAGGGTATGGGACCGTCACCTGTAATATATCCACCAACAGGTGAGTTGCTGTAATTTTCACATATGAGCCTGATTTTTTCCTTTAGATAGTTGTTAATATCCATAGAAAGCTTCCTTTCTTTTTTTATATTTTTTGATGAAATTATAAAAAATATTCTAATATAATTATAACAAAATTTACATTAAATTAAATGTATCGGTGCATTTTAACATTGGCTTAAATAATGATATAATCAACTCTAAATAGTTATAAATAATACATAAGAGGTGAAATTCCATGAAAAATTTCTATATAATGACTCCAGGGCCTACTGAAGTCAGTGAAAATGTTAGAATGGCTAGAAGTAAAAGATTTACAAATCCGGATTTAGATCTTGAATTTTATGATTTTTATAAAGAAACCTGTGAAAAAACAGCTCAATTTTTGAATACCGAAAATGAGGTAAGAATATTGAGTGGTGAAGGAATACTTGGGCTTGAAGCAGCCTGTGCTTCTCTCACTGAAAAAGGAGACAGGATTCTCGTAATTGATAATGGAATATTTGGAGAGGGATTTAGTGATTTCATCAATCTATATGGCGGCCAAGTTGTATTTTTTAAAGGTGATAGAAAGAAACAGATAGATATAGAAGAGTTAAAGGCTTTTTTGGAAAAGGACAGTAATTTTAAATATGCTACTGTAGTTCACTGTGATACTCCATCGGGAGTTCTAAATGATATATCCAGAATTTGTCCTATACTTAAAAAGAAGGGTATACTTACTGTAGTTGACAGTGTTGCAGCCATGGGAGGAGAGAGATTAGAAGTAGATGATTGGGATATAGATATAGTGGTGGGAGCATCTCAGAAATGTATTTCAGCACCTCCGGGACTTACACTTTTAAGTATAAGCAAAGATGCCTTTGATTGTATGGAGAGCAGGAAAAGTCCAATAGCATCTTTTTATTGTAATTTGCTTGTCTGGAAGAATTATTATAAGGATAAATGGTTTCCATATACACCACCTGTAAGTGATATATTGGGGTTCAGGAAAGCCATAGACAATATACTCGAAGATAAAGATATAATAGACAGGCATCATAAAATTGCGGCAGCTGCAAGAAGTGCAGTAAAGAAAGCGGGATTAAACCTGTATACAAGAAATGGATATTCCAATACAGTGACAGTAATTGAAGTTCCAGAAGGAGTAAAAGACGTGGAACTCAGAAAATACATGGAGGATAAATATAATGTAATGATAGCAGGATCTTTTGGCTATCTGGAAGGCAGAGTAATAAGAATAGGGCATATGGGTGAAAATGCCAGACCAGATAGAGTCAGCTATACATTGTATGCATTTCAGAAATCATTGGAGAACTTTGGGTTTCAGTGCAGATGTGATATGTCATCATTTTTTCTCAGTAGCTTATAGTATTGAATCAACATTACCTTGTGTATCAATATAAGTATATTGAAGAAAATATGTAAATAATATAAGTAGAGAATAATAAATCGATATAATGAATATATTTACTGCAGAAAATATGAGGGCATGTGATATAATAACATTCGTTGTCTCAAAAGATGACAGAAGTCAGTAATATCAACTCATTGAAGCATAATGAAAAAAAGATAAAAAAATGTTGACAAACATGAGATGAGATGATATACTATAAAAGCTGTCCAAAGAGGCGGCGAAAGAAGAGACATGATCCTTGAAAATTAAACAGAATAGAAACAAGTGAAAACTTGAAGAAATAAACCAGCAATTTTTTTGAGCTGCAGAGATGCAGTAAAGTAAAACAGTAATGAGTAGAGACAAACTTTTAAATTGAGAGTTTGATCCTGGCTCAGGACGAACGCTGGCGGCGTGCCTAACACATGCAAGTCGAGCGAAGGAACCCCTTCGGGGGAGACTTAGCGGCGGACGGGTGAGTAACACGTGGGTAACCTGCCTCAAAGAGGGGGATAGCCTCCCGAAAGGGAGATTAATACCGCATAAGACCTGAATTCGCATGAATTCAGGATAAAAGGAGAAATCCGCTTTGAGATGGACCCGCGGCGCATTAGCTAGTTGGTGGGGTAGAAGCCTACCAAGGCAACGATGCGTAGCCGACCTGAGAGGGTGATCGGCCACATTGGAACTGAGATACGGTCCAGACTCCTACGGGAGGCAGCAGTGGGGAATATTGCACAATGGGCGAAAGCCTGATGCAGCAACGCCGCGTGAGTGATGAAGGTCTTCGGATTGTAAAGCTCTGTCTTCTGGGACGATAATGACGGTACCAGAAGAGGAAGCCACGGCTAACTACGTGCCAGCAGCCGCGGTAATACGTAGGTGGCGAGCGTTGTCCGGAATTACTGGGCGTAAAGGGTGCGTAGGCGGATGTTTAAGTGAGATGTGAAATACCCGGGCTTAACCTGGGAGCTGCATTTCAAACTGGATATCTGGAGTGCAGGAGAGGAGAACGGAATTCCTAGTGTAGCGGTGAAATGCGTAGAGATTAGGAAGAACACCAGTGGCGAAGGCGGTTCTCTGGACTGTAACTGACGCTGAGGCACGAAAGCGTGGGTAGCAAACAGGATTAGATACCCTGGTAGTCCACGCCGTAAACGATGAGTACTAGGTGTAGGAGGTATCGACCCCTTCTGTGCCGCAGTAAACACAATAAGTACTCCGCCTGGGAAGTACGATCGCAAGATTAAAACTCAAAGGAATTGACGGGGGCCCGCACAAGCAGCGGAGCATGTGGTTTAATTCGAAGCAACGCGAAGAACCTTACCTGGACTTGACATCCCCTGAATAGCCTGGAGACAGGCGAAGCCTTTCGGGGCAGGGAGACAGGTGGTGCATGGTTGTCGTCAGCTCGTGTCGTGAGATGTTAGGTTAAGTCCTGCAACGAGCGCAACCCTTGTTGTTAGTTGCTAACATGAAAGATGAGCACTCTAACGAGACTGCCGCGGTTAACGCGGAGGAAGGTGGGGATGACGTCAAATCATCATGCCCCTTATGTCCAGGGCGACACACGTGCTACAATGGGCAGAACAGAGAGAAGCAAGACCGTGAGGAGGAGCCAAACTCAAAAACTGCTCTCAGTTCGGATTGCAGGCTGAAACCCGCCTGCATGAAGCTGGAGTTGCTAGTAATCGCGAATCAGCATGTCGCGGTGAATACGTTCCCGGGCCTTGTACACACCGCCCGTCACACCATGAGAGCTGGCAACACCCGAAGTCCGTAGTCTAACTTAGGAGGACGCGGCCGAAGGTGGGGTTAGTGATTGGGGTGAAGTCGTAACAAGGTAGCCGTAGGAGAACCTGCGGCTGGATCACCTCCTTTCTAAGGAGAAAAGGAACAGGACACTGTTCCATAAAAGTTGGTATTTTGTTTGAGCAAGTAACTTGAAAAATTGATAGTAACGAGCAGATTGAGGAAAAACGCGAACGAGGAGTGGAGTTTACTTATGTAAATGAGCACCGGAGTGAGTGATTTTGACGAAAAGATGCGAAGTTAATAACAATTTTTTATTCTGTTTAATTTTGAAGGATCAGGTTATTCAATATTCTTCAAAATTGTTCCTTGAAAATTGTACAGTAAGAAAAAAGAGAAGTCGAAAGACTTCATGAAAGTAAAGTAAAGCTGAGGTTAATGAAATAACCTTTGTAGATATATGTGGAAAATTAATAGTAGCAAGCAGTTCGAGGAAAGGCTTGAGCGAGGAGCGGAGCTTACTTGTGTAAGTGAGCACCACAGCGAAAGACTTGACGATGAAATGCGAAGCTAATATGGATTTTCTTTAGGTCAAGCTACAAAGGGCGCATGGTGAATGCCTTGGCACCAGGAGCCGACGAAGGACGTGATAAGCTGCGATAAGCTTCGGGTAGACGCAAATAGTCTGAGAACCGAAGATTTCCGAATGGGGAAACCCACAGTGGAAGCACTGAACTGTAAACTGAATTCATAGGTTTATAGAGGTAAACCCGGGGAACTGAAACATCTAAGTACCCGGAGGAAGAGAAAGAAAAATCGATTTTCCAAGTAGCGGCGAGCGAAAGGGAAAGAGCCCAAACCAGGAACTTGTTTCTGGGGTTCGGGCAGACAGAGAGAACAATAGGTTAAGTGAAGAGAGCTGGAAGGCTCCGCCATAGAAGGTAAAAGCCCTGTAGGTGAAAGCTGAAAAAGTTCCAGTCTGTACCAGAGTACCACGAGACACGAGAAACCTTGTGGGAAAGAGGGAGGACCACCTCCTAAGGCTAAATACTACCTGGTGACCGATAGAGAAGAAGTACCGTGAGGGAAAGGTGAAAAGAACCCCGGAAGGGGAGTGAAAGAGAACCTGAAACCGTGTGTCCACAACCGATCGAAGCACTTTAACGTGCGACGATGTGCTTTTTGTAGAACGAGCCAGCGAGTTACGGTATGCAGCAAGGTTAAGCACTTAAGGTGCGGAGCCGAAGGGAAACCGAGTCTTAAAAGGGCGTCTAGTTGCATGCAGTAGACCCGAAACCGGGTGACCTATCCATGGCCAGGTTGAAGCGGAAGTAAAATTCCGTGGAGGACCGAACCACGTTGGTGTTGAAAAACCATGGGATGAGCTGTGGATAGCGGAGAAATTCCAATCGAACTCGGAGATAGCTGGTTCTCCTCGAAATAGCTTTAGGGCTAGCGTCGTGAATGAGTAGTGGAGGTAGAGCACTGAATGGGCTAGGGGCTGACAACAGTTACTGAACCCTATCAAACTCCGAATGCCATATACTTGAATCACGGCAGTCAGACCGGGAATGATAAGATCCTCGGTCAAAAGGGAAAGAGCCCAGATCATCAGCTAAGGTCCCAAAGTGTAAGTTAAGTGGAAAAGGATGTGGGATTTCGAAGACAACTAGGATGTTGGCTCAGAAGCAGCCACACATTCAAAGAGTGCGTAACAGCTCACTAGTCGAGAGATCCTGCGCCGAAGATGTCCGGGGCTAAAACTTACCACCGAAGCTATGGACCCGAAAGGGTGGTAGAGGAGCATCCTGTACGGATAGAAGCAGTACCGTAAGGAGCTGTGGACTGTACAGGAGAGAGTATGCTGGCATAAGTAGCGAGAAATAAGTGAGAATCTTATTGGTCGAAGACCTAAGGTTTCCTGGGGAAGGTTCGTCCGCCCAGGGTTAGTCGGGACCTAAGCCGAGGCCGAAAGGCGTAGGCGATGGACAATCGGTTGATATTCCGATACCGCAAACTGGCGTTTGACAGAAGGGATGACGCAGAAGGATAGGATGTGCACACTACTGGATGTGTGTCTAAGCACTGAGGCAGGCCGGGGAGGAAAACCCATCCGGTTAATGCTGAGGTGTTACAGGGATCCAATTAAGGAGAAGTATCCGATTTCACACTGCCAAGAAAAGTCTCTATGGAGCAAGTTTGTGCCCGTACCGCAAACCGACACAGGTAGGTGAGGAGAGAATCCTAAGACCATCGGAAGAATTGTTGTTAAGGAACTAGGCAAATTAACTCCGTAACTTAGGGATAAGGAGTGCCCCGAAAGGGGCCGCAGAGAATAGGCTCAAGCAACTGTTTATCAAAAACACAGGTCTCTGCTAAAGCGAAAGCTGAAGTATAGGGGCTGACGCCTGCCCGGTGCTGGAAGGTTAAGGGGAATACTAAGCGCAAGCGAAGGTATGAACTTAAGCCCCAGTAAACGGCGGCCGTAACTATAACGGTCCTAAGGTAGCGAAATTCCTTGTCGGGTAAGTTCCGACCCGCACGAATGGCGTAATGATTTGAGCACTGTCTCGACAACAAATCCGGCGAAATTGTAGTGCAAGTGAAGATGCTTGCTACCCGCGATTGGACGGAAAGACCCCGTAGAGCTTTACTGCAGTTTAGCATTGAGTTTCGGTATTGTCTGTACAGGATAGGTGGGAGGCATGGAAACCGGGGCGCCAGCCCTGGCGGAGCCAACGTTGGGATACCACCCTGACAGTACTGGAATTCTAACCGGCGGCCATGAAACTGGTCACGGGACATTGTTAGGCAGGCAGTTTGACTGGGGCGGTCGCCTCCTAAAAAGTAACGGAGGCGCCCAAAGGTTCCCTCAGAAGGGTCGGAAATCCTTCGAAGAGTGCAAAGGCAGAAGGGAGCCTGACTGCGACACATACAGGTGGAGCAGGGACGAAAGTCGGGCTTAGTGATCCGGTGGTACCTCGTGGGAGGGCCATCGCTCAACGGATAAAAGCTACCTCGGGGATAACAGGCTGATCTCCCCCAAGAGTTCACATCGACGGGGAGGTTTGGCACCTCGATGTCGGCTCGTCGCATCCTGGGGCTGAAGTAGGTCCCAAGGGTTGGGCTGTTCGCCCATTAAAGCGGCACGCGAGCTGGGTTCAGAACGTCGTGAGACAGTTCGGTCCCTATCCGTCGCGGGCGCAGGAAATTTGAGAGGAGCTGTCCTTAGTACGAGAGGACCGGGATGGACTGACCTCTGGTGTACCAGTTGTTCCGCCAGGAGCATGGCTGGGTAGCTATGTCGGGAAGGGATAAACGCTGAAAGCATCTAAGCGTGAAGCCCACCTCAAGATTAGATTTCCCACAGCGTAAGCTGGTAAGACCCCTCGGAGAACACGAGGTTGATAGGTCAGGGGTGTAAGCATGGCAACATGTTCAGCTGACTGATACTAATAGGTCGAGGGCTTGACCAAACATTCATCTTACTGTGCAATTTTCAGGGAACAGAGCAGTATTCCATATGGAATACACATGTTTTCAATATTTGCTGTAGAGTTTACAGTAAATAAATTATTAGCAGCGAATAGATCAAGGAAAAGCTTGAAGGAGGAGCGGAATTTACTTACGTAAATGAGCACCGCAGTGAGAACTTTGACGCAGAGATATGAAGCTGATAATGATTTATGTCAAATATCTGGTGGTTATGACGTGAAGGTAACACCCCTTCCCATTCCGAACAGGATGGTTAAGCTTCATTGTGCCGAGAGTACTGCAGGGGAAGCCCTGTGGCAGGGTAGGTTGCTGCCGGGTTTTTATGGCCAGATAGCTCAGTCGGTAGAGCAGAGGACTGAAAATCCTCGTGTCCCTGGTTCGATTCCTGGTCTGGCCACCAAAGGTTTCAGGTAAAACTTGAAGCCTTTTTTTATCTTATAAAGAGGAGACAAATGTATGGAAGATAAGGTACTTGCAGTCGTAAATGGAATTGAAATAAAAGAAAGTGATATTCAACATACAATCAATAAGTTTCCTGCTGATAAGCAGATGCAATTAAACACAAAAAAGGGTAGAAAACAATTACTGAATGAAGTAGTATTTTTTGAATTGGTGTATAACTATGCAAGAGATTTGAATCTAGAAGAAGATAGTTCATATTTACAAAAATTAGAGGAAGCAAAAAAAGAGATTTTAACACAAACTGCAATAGCTAAAGTTGTAGCTGAAGTCAGTGTAACAGATAAAGAAGTTGAGAATTATTATGATGCAAATAAAAATATGTATAAAACTCCAGAAATGATAAGTGCAAAACATATATTAGTTGATAGTCTTGAAAAAGCTCAGGAAGTTTCAAATAATATATCAATGGGTATGTCTTTTGAGGAAGCAGCCGAAAAGTATTCAAGTTGTCCATCAAAGGCTCAAGGTGGTAATCTGGGAAGGTTCTCCAGAGGGCAAATGGTTCCTGAATTTGAAAATACTGCTTTTAACTTAGGTATAGGAGTGATTAGCGAACCAGTAAAAACTCAGTTTGGATACCATCTTATAAAAGTGGAAGAAAAGATAGAACCTGCCGTAATAGCCTTTGATGAAGTAAAAGATACTATAAGAAGAGGGTTGTTACAAGAAAGACAGGCATATAAATATTCAGAGCTTGACGGTGATCTTAGGAAAAAATATAAAGTTGAAATAAAGTGAATCTAAATTGTATAAAATACTCCTGGAAAGACTAATCCAGGAGTATTTTAAATTAGGCTAAAATGATACCTAATATTGTATTCTTTGTTTGTATTTTTAGGTAATATTATATCTCCAAAATTTGTATGATTAATTGCATCTGGAAGTGTTTGTGGTTCCAGTGCTATTCCCATATGTGCCACTGCCGTTTGACCGTGTATTTTCCAAACTCCTTTTACCCCATTGAGAGTATAAACAATCAATCCATTTCTATCTGATTCTATATCCAAACGTCTTCCTGTGTTATGATTTACTAGACATACTACATTTTTACAATTTACATTAAATGGATGGTCCAATCCATCAATATTTAAGTCATTATTTAATTTATTTAATGTATCTTTCAGGTTTTTTGATTGGCGAAAATCAAAAAGGGTTCCTGAAACATCCCTTAAAATTCCTGTTGGCAATAAATTTTTATCGATTTCGGCATAGTGCGATGCATTTATCTTTAAGAAGTGACCTGACAGAAGTTGATTGACATCATTATTCAAGTTAAAATATGAATGAACGGTAGGATTAAAAAGTGTGTCCTTGCTGCTTACAGCATTAAACGTGATTGACAAATCGTTATTATCATTTAAAGTATATGTTATTTTTATATCTCTTGTTCCAGGAAAACTATCTTCTTTGTTTGTAATAGTTCTGTAAAAAATAATGCTGTTAGATTCTTTTGCTTCAATGGTTTTACTGTTCCATAGAAGTGTATTGAATCCATGACTGCCTCCATGAAGTGTATTATTTGATTCATTTTTGGATACTTTATAGTCGATTCCATTGATTTTAAAACATCCATTTGTAATACGTCCGGCAACGGGACCTATTGAAGCACCCAGGAATATGGACTTGTCATTTATATAACTTTCCAGGTCATCAAAATTAAGCAATATATTTGAAAAGTTATTGAACTGATCCGGCACAATAATTTCTGTTAAGGTGGCTCCGTAGGATATACAGGAGACTTTTACCCCTTTTATATTTTCAATTGTGTATTTATAAATCTTATTTCCATCAAAAGAGCCCAGGATACTTTTTTCTATCATTATAATATACTCCTTTAATTGTAGATTTTAGTATCAGAAATTTATATTTGGCATATTGATTATCTATAGAAAAATAATCAATATGCCAGTTAATGGTTACCGTGTAGTTTGATTTATAATATCTCTTAATTTTGTATTATGGTCAATAATAACTGTTTCCAAATTCACCATTCTGCTCCAGTCATAGATTTGTTCAGCAGATAATGACAGGGTAACAACTGTATGGTGACCACCTCCGGCATAAATCCAGGATTTTACTCCATCACTGAAGTTCGGTTCAGGTTTCCATACCAGTTTGGCTACAGGAAGATTTGGAGTATCTTCAGCAGGTTCAACAGCATTTATTTCATTTATGAGAAGACGGTAATGTGTTCCAAGATCACACATTGACACTGCAATACCCTTGCCTGTAGAACCGTTAAAAATCAAACGTGCAGGATCTTCACGGTCTCCAATTCCGAGAGGCTTTACAACTACCCTTGGCTTGTCGGAGGCAAAAGTCGGGTCAACTTCAAGCATATGTGCACCTAAAATTTCTTCACTGCCTGCACCTAGTTCATAAGTGTAATCTTCCATAAAACCTGTTTTCTTGTTGTCAGCCATAATTTTAATTAAACGATCCAGAGCTGCAGTTTTCCAGTCACCTTCACCGGCAAAGCCATATCCTTCTGCATTCAGGCGCTGAACAGCAAGGCCTGGTAGTTGTTTCATTCCATACAAATCTTCAAAATTTGTACTAAATGCAGTATAGTCTCCGGCTTTCAGGAAATTTCGAAGAGCTATTTCTATTTTTATTTGTTCTTTTACTTGTTTTTCATAAAATTCAGGATCATTATCACCTGTATCCATAATATATATCTTTTTAAAATCTTCATAGGTTTTGTCAATGTCACTTTGTGAAACCTTGTTTATTTCAGCAACCAAATCACCAATTCCATAATAGTCTACTGTCCAGCCAAACTGGATCTGGGCTTCAATTTTATCTCCTTCAGTGACAGCCACATTACGCATATTGTCTCCAAAACGTGCCACCTTTATATCCTGACTGGCAATGTATCCAACAGCTACATTCATCCAGTCAGCAATTTCTTTTTGAATTTCGGTTTTTTCCCAATAACCTACAATTACTTTATTGTGTTTATTCAATCTTGCATTGATAAAGCCATATTCTCTGTCACCGTGTGCACTCTGGTTCAAATTCATGAAATCCATATCTATTGTATTCCATGGTATATGTTGATTGAACTGAGTTGCAAAATGGAGCAAAGGTTTTTGCAGCAATTTAGTACCTGCTATCCACATTTTAGCTGGTGAAAAAGTATGCATCCATGTTATTACGCCGGCTACGTTGTCATTGTAATTTACTTCTTTCATAAGTTTTTTAATTTCATCTGCAGAAGTTGCCAGGGACTTGAATGTAACAGTATAAGGTAAATTTCCGCTTTTGTTCAAGCCATCTACAATTTTGATAGAATCACTTTTAACCTGTGTAAGTGTATCTTTACCGTATAAATATTGACTTCCTACTATAAACCAGAATTCCATTTTCTTGTTTTTTAACATGATTATTGATCCTCCTATATTTTATTTCTTTTGACCATAATAAGCATTCTTTCCATGCTTGCGTTTAAAATGTTTGTCCAGTAAGATTTGATCCATTTTGATGTTATAAGGGTTTAACTGCAGTGAGTGATATGTCATTTTTGCTACCTCTTCCAGTACTACTGCATTGTGAACTGCATTTTTAGGACTGGTTCCCCATGCAAATGGACCATGATCATTTACAAGCACTCCAGGTATTTCATTAGGGTTAATATTATTGAGTTTAAAGGTTTCAACAATTACGGAACCTGTTTGCTTTTCATATTCAGCTTCAATTTCACTTTTAGTCATTGGACGAGTTACGGGTATATCCCCATAGAAATAATCACCGTGTGTTGTGCCGGCAGCTGGTATGGAAAGTCCTGCCTGGGCAAATGCAACGGCCCATGAAGAATGAGTATGGACTATACCCAGTATATCTGAAAATTTTTTATATAAAATCAGGTGAGTTGGAGTATCACTTGAAGGATTAAGATTTCCTTCAATTACATTTCCATCAAGATCTACTATAACCATGTCGGATGCTTTCATTTTACTGTATTCAACACCGCTTGGCTTAATAACTACTAATCCGCTGCTCCGATCAATTCCACTTACATTTCCCCAGGTAAATGTTACCATGTGGTATTCCGGAAGCATTAAATTGGCTTTCAGCACCTGCTCTTTTAAATCTTCCAACATTAGAGATTAACCTTCTTTCTATTATGAATTCTTTCTAAAAAAGTTATATTACAAGTAAGATTCTCATTATACTAAGAATTATTCCTAATTTTGCAATTCCATTTTTTAATTAAAGTATATTTATTGCACCATGAGGTAATCCTTTACATAAAGAGAAAATAATATTAGCAGCATATAAACAGGCAACTTTTTTTTATTTGTCTGTATACTTTCAAGATAACTATAATATTTATACTTATAAATGTCAATAATTTTTTAAAATTTATAGGTATAAATTTTAAAAAATTATAAATAAATAGTTAATATAAACATTTGGAATAAAGAGCTTTACAATTTTTATTTTGTCATTGGAGATTCTTATGTTGAAGGTTAATAATAAAAAAATAAGTACGTACCTTTTATATTTTTTTATTGACATGTACGTATGTATATAGTAATATTGTCATAAAGAAAGCGTTTACTACTGTTTTAAGGTTTTAATGAGGAGGTTTTTTTATTGACTATAAAGGTAAAAAGAGCTGAAGAAATTCAAAATGGCAAAACATCGTTAGGAATAGAATTTGGTTCGACCCGTATTAAAGCAGTTCTTATTGCAAATGATTTCTCTCCATTAGCTAGTGGTAATTTTGAATGGGAAACAAGCTTAGAAAACGGGATTTGGACATATCCACTGGAAGAAATCTGGAAGGGACTACAATACAGTTATCAAAAACTTTTTGCTGAGGTAAAAGAACAATATGGAGTTACACTTTCAAAAATTGGTTCAATTGGTTTTTCAGCAATGATGCATGGATATATGGCATTTGACAAACAGGGGAATCTTCTTGTCCCATTTAGGACCTGGCGTAATACCATGACAGAAGAAGCAGCTAAAAAGTTAACGGAAGTATTTGAGTTCAATATCCCCGAAAGGTGGAGCATAGCTCATTTGTATCAGGCTATTCTACGTAATGAACCACATATTGAGAAGCTGGATTTTCTGACTACCTTGGCAGGTTATGTTCACTGGCAATTAACAGGTGAAAAGGTTTTGGGCATAGGCGATGCATCAGGAATGTTCCCGATTGATATGGGAATACGTAATTATGATAGGCACATGTTAGAGGTATTCAACCATTTGCCAGAAGTTACAAAACAGTCATTAGATGTAGAGAAGCTTTTGCCGAAGGTTTTATTAGCTGGCGAGAATGCGGGTGTCTTAACTCCAGAGGGGGCAAAAAAGCTTGATATAAGCGGAAATCTCCAAGCCGGAATTCCACTGTGTCCACCTGAAGGAGATGCAGGTACAGGTATGGTTGCAACAAATTCAGTTTCACCCCGCACAGGCAATGTTTCTGCAGGTACATCAATTTTTGCAATGGTAGTTCTTGAGAAACCGCTTACCAGGGTCCATCAAGAGATTGATCTGGTAACAACACCTTCGGGAGATTTAGTAGGTATGGTTCATGCAAATAATGGCTATTCTGATATAGATGCATGGGTTAATATATTTCGGGAATTTACAGAAGCTATAAATGTAAAGATCCGAAAAGATCTTCTTTATATGGCGCTTTATACTCAGGCATTTCTGGGTGATCCTGATTGCGGCGGAGTTCTTGCATATAACTATCTTGCAGGTGAAAACATCACAGGTGTTTCGGAGGGTAGACCTTTGGTTGTAAGAAAACCGAAAAGCAAATTTAATCTTCCCAATCTTATGCGGGCACATCTATTTACTTCTTTGGGAGCATTGAAAATTGGCATGGATATGCTTTTAAAGGAGGAGAACGTGAAACTTGACAAATTACTTGGACATGGGGGATTATTCAAAACACCTGTTGTTGGGCAAGCAATGGTTGCAGCTGCAGTAGATACTCCTGTATCGGTTATGAAGACTGCAGGAGAAGGTGGTGCATGGGGTATTGCATTGTTAGCCAGCTATTTAAAAAACAAGGGAGATAGTTCCACATTGGCAGAATTTTTATCAAAAAAAGTTTTTGCAGGTTATGTGCCTGAGGAAATAAGGCCCGATCAAAAAGATGTTGATGGATTTGAACAGTTCATCAAGCTTTATAAAAAAGGAATTCCCATTGAAAAGGCAGCAGTGGATTATTTGACTTAGATAAATACTATTTAATGAATAATTAGGGAGGAAAAATATAATGAATAAAAAAGTATCTCCAACATTAATTTACTTCTTTGGAGCTTTTGGAGGATTTATGTTTGGGTATGATATCGGAATAATTAACGGTGCGTTACCTGGAATTAAGGCCACGTGGAATATTAATCCATGGCTGGAGGGTTTGATTACTTCTGGATTGTTTGTAGGAGCTATGATTGGTGCTTCACTAATGGCCTCATTGGCAGATCGTTTCGGTCGCCGCCGAATGATCATGTGGAGTGCGATTGTATTTGCAATCGGTGCCATAGGATCTGGATTTTCTACTAATACAAGTTTTTTGATTATTGCCCGTATTATTTTAGGAATGGCTGTAGGTGGTGCATCTGCTTTGGTTCCAATGTATATGGGAGAAATCAGCCCTGCTGAAACACGCGGGAAGCTGTCAGGTTTAAATCAGTTGATGATAACTATAGGAATGCTCAGTGCATATGGTATAAATTATGCATTTGTGCATGTATTTGAAGGATGGCGCTGGATGCTTGGAGGTGCTGTTGTACCGGCTATGGTATTGCTATTTGGAACATTTTTGTTGCCGGAATCACCACGATTCTTGGTTAGAATCGGTAAAAATGAATTAGCCAGACAGGTGCTACAAATGTTACGTTCTCCTGAAGAAGCAGAAAGAGAATATAAAGGAATTATTGATGCACAGCATTCTGATGCAGGCTCATTTAAGGATTTATTTTCTAAAATGGCACTGCCTTCTGTAATTGCAGGCTGTGGATTGACACTATTGCAGCAAATTCAAGGTGCAAATACAATTTTTTATTACTCGTCACAAATTCTAGCAAAGGTTTTCGGTTCGGAACTAGGTGGGGTTATCAGTACAGTCGGCATTGGTGTAGTCTTTGTATTGGCAACGATTGTAACATTATTGATTGTAGATAAATTTAAACGTCGTACACTATTTATGTCAGGTTCTATTGGTATGGGAATCTCCTTATTATTGGTAGGACTGATCTATCCTTCTGCTCAAGCCAATCATGTATGGGCAATGTGGACTGTATTTTTCTTTATCTGTATATATGTTATCTTTTATGCATACTCTTGGGCTGCTGTTACGTGGATCGTAGTTGGGGAATTGTTTCCAAGTAATGTTCGTGGAATTGCTACCGGTATTGCATCAACGGTCAACTGGTTTGGCAATATTTTAGTTGCTCTGTTCTTCCCGGTATTACTTGAAACAGTAGGATTGTCTGTAATTTTCTTTGGCTTTGCTGCAATTTGTGTTTTAGGATTTATATTTGCTAAATATCTTCTTTATGAAACAAAAGGAAAATCACTGGAAGAAATTGAAACATACCTGTATGAGCGATCAATTGGAAAAGTTGTTGGATTGATGAAAAATTAATAATTATCTATAAAAAGCTTTCTATGATATAGAATTAAAATATTCATAGAAAGCTTTCTATCATACACTGAAAATAAATATTATAATGTGGAATTAATATCTTGTATATCCTTGTTTTTATACCATAAAATGCTTGTAATTGCTCCTAATATGCCTGTGAATAAAAACATAACAGCCATTCCGCTTCCGGCACCATAGCCTACTACCTTTTGTAAATTTAAAGCAACTATATTGTTAGATTTCATAAACGGCTCAAATATATAATCTGATAAAAATCCCCCTAATATAATACCAATAGGTATAGTACAAAACTGAACTGTATTTCTGACAGCAAAAACTCGCCCTTGAATTTCTTTTGGAATAGTATTATAAATAATAACATTTTGTCCGGCACTTATGAATGGAATTGGTACGCTTGCCATAATAGCTGCTATACACCAAATAAATAGTGTTTGTCCTAACCCCATCAATAAATCACCAAATAGGAAT
Organism: Clostridium sp.; assembly: GCF_022482905.1. Taxonomy (NCBI): domain Bacteria; kingdom Bacillati; phylum Bacillota; class Clostridia; order Eubacteriales; family Clostridiaceae; genus Clostridium; species Clostridium sp. The sequence goes on along the minus strand of NZ_JAKVOI010000001.1, from coordinate 2,887,589 downwards.
GAAAACGCAGCAGAAAAATATATTAGCTTTACGTTGTCATCTATAATCTTTTTGGTTGAAACAACGATTCCTCCTATAATACCGCCTATACCAAGTATTCCACTAACTATTCCAAGAACATAAGTATTTCCACCACTTCTTGCCAATATCATTGGAGATAAAATATTCTCGTAAGTTAATCGTGAAAAAAAATTTAAAGATACCATGCTAATAATTATATAAAATATTCCTTTATGATTAAGTAGAAATAATATTCCTTCTTTGCAGCCATACAAAATACTACATTGTCTATTTATTTTTTCTGGTATTTTTATAAATATCAACAATACGGTGAAAGCAAAAATAAAGGTAATTAGATCAATTATTATAACCCCTTGTAGGCCCATAAAAGAACTTATAAAAACAGCAAGCATGGGTGTAACCACGGCAAGCAATGAATTTGAAAAAGAATTCAGCCCACTTATCTTGAAATATTTATCTTTTGGAACCAGTATACTGATGGTTATTGATTCAGCTGGTGATTGAAAAGAATTCATAAATCCAACAATGAAATTTACCATATATATATGAACAATTTCTAACTTGTTGACAAATGTTAATATTAAAACAACCATCGAGCACATAGCTGCTATGCAGTCAGAGCATAAAATAATTGTTCTTTTCTTATGATTGTCAATAAATGCTCCGGCAAAAATGCTTACAACAATATATGGTAAATAGTAAGAAAATGTAATAAGTGATACGGTCATTGCTGAATTTGTCTGTTTATATGCCCAAATAACTAAAGTAAAACTTGTCATTGAACTTCCTAATTGTGAAATTGATTGGCTTAACCAAAATACTATGTAATTTTTAAGTTTATTTATTTTCATTGTTTTTCTCCTTTTAAGTTGTTTATAATAAACTTAAAAGTGCAAAATCCAATGTGAGCGATATTTTAATTTACATCATGGATTTTTCTCTGTACAATTTTCGCCCAATCATTAAATCTTGCACAGAGAAAAACATCTAAATTGTAAAACATTATATCTCATCTCCGATTAGGTACTATTTTATATAAATAATAATATCATATATTTTTATATATGAAACTTTTTATATAGGGTATCCTTTGCTATAATATAATAAATCAACATTATTAAGGAATTACGGGAGAAAAGTTTATGAAGCATAAATATGAAGTTGTCAAGGAAAAGATTATAAAATGGGCAATAGATGGCAAATATAAATCGCATGAAAAGATTCCAACTGAGTCAGAAATGATGGATTTGTTTAAAGTAAGTAGGCATACTATAAGAAGGGCTTTAAGCGACTTGTCTTCTGAAAATTATTTGTATAGAATACAAGGCAGCGGTATATACCTGTCCGATTTTAAACAAAATGAGTCCTACTTAAAAAGGTATAAAAATATAGGTGTGCTTACTACATTTATTTCTAATTATATATTTCCAGATATAATTGGGGGAATTGAAGATACTCTTTACGAAAAATCATATTCTCTTTTATTGTCTTCTACAAGAAACAACATAATGTTCGAAAATAGAAATTTAAATAATTTATTAGCCCACAAAATAGATGGACTTATAATGGAGCCTACGAAAAGTTCATATCAAAATCCAAATACAGGATATTTAAATAATCTTGTAGAACAAAATATTCCATTTATTATGATAAATGCGTCTTATCCTCAAATACAAGCTCCAAATTTATGTGTAGATGATTTTAAGGGGGGGAAGATAGCGGCTGAGTATTTTTTTAATTTGGGGCATAAAAATGTAATGGGGATTTTCAAAGTGGATGATTTACAAGGTGTTCACAGGATGAATGGTTTCATATCAGAGTGCCAGAGAAATGATGTTTTGCTGCATCAAGATCAGATCGTAACTTATTTATCTGAAGAGACAGATAGTTTATTGCCTGATAGAATTAAAAGAATTATTGGCAAAGATGAGCATCCAACAGGAATTTTTTGTTATAATGATGAAATTGCATTTATGGTCGTAAATATTGTACATAGTTTGAATTTAAAAGTTCCTGAAGATATATCTGTTATTGGATTTGATGATTCACAAATATCAAAAATTATTACTCCGAGGCTTACTACAATAACTCATCCGAAACAGAAGATGGGAATAGATGCGGCCAAGTTAATTATCAAGCTGATTAATAATAACAATCAATTTAGCAAAAGTGATTCTGTATTATATGAACCCAAGCTTATAGTGCGTAATTCCACGACTTCAATAAATTAAAGTTAATTATGGTCAATAATAATATAAACATAACCAAGCGTATCCATATATAAAAAAGTGAGAAATGAATAGAAAAGAGAAGAAAGGATAAAATAAACTTGTATTATAATAAAATAAATAAATTGTAGAATAATAAGCTGTGATATAATAACATTCGTTGTCTCAAAAGATGACAGAAGTCAGTAATATCAACTCATTGAAGCATAATGAAAAAAAGATAAAAAAATGTTGACAAACATGAGATGAGATGATATACTATAAAAGCTGTCCAAAGAGGCGGCGAAAGAAGAGACATGATCCTTGAAAATTAAACAGAATAGAAACAAGTGAAAACTTGAAGAAATAAACCAGCAATTTTTTTGAGCTGCAGAGATGCAGTAAAGTAAAACAGTAATGAGTAGAGACAAACTTTTAAATTGAGAGTTTGATCCTGGCTCAGGACGAACGCTGGCGGCGTGCCTAACACATGCAAGTCGAGCGAAGGAACCCCTTCGGGGGAGACTTAGCGGCGGACGGGTGAGTAACACGTGGGTAACCTGCCTCAAAGAGGGGGATAGCCTCCCGAAAGGGAGATTAATACCGCATAAGACCTGAATTCGCATGAATTCAGGATAAAAGGAGAAATCCGCTTTGAGATGGACCCGCGGCGCATTAGCTAGTTGGTGGGGTAGAAGCCTACCAAGGCAACGATGCGTAGCCGACCTGAGAGGGTGATCGGCCACATTGGAACTGAGATACGGTCCAGACTCCTACGGGAGGCAGCAGTGGGGAATATTGCACAATGGGCGAAAGCCTGATGCAGCAACGCCGCGTGAGTGATGAAGGTCTTCGGATTGTAAAGCTCTGTCTTCTGGGACGATAATGACGGTACCAGAAGAGGAAGCCACGGCTAACTACGTGCCAGCAGCCGCGGTAATACGTAGGTGGCGAGCGTTGTCCGGAATTACTGGGCGTAAAGGGTGCGTAGGCGGATGTTTAAGTGAGATGTGAAATACCCGGGCTTAACCTGGGAGCTGCATTTCAAACTGGATATCTGGAGTGCAGGAGAGGAGAACGGAATTCCTAGTGTAGCGGTGAAATGCGTAGAGATTAGGAAGAACACCAGTGGCGAAGGCGGTTCTCTGGACTGTAACTGACGCTGAGGCACGAAAGCGTGGGTAGCAAACAGGATTAGATACCCTGGTAGTCCACGCCGTAAACGATGAGTACTAGGTGTAGGAGGTATCGACCCCTTCTGTGCCGCAGTAAACACAATAAGTACTCCGCCTGGGAAGTACGATCGCAAGATTAAAACTCAAAGGAATTGACGGGGGCCCGCACAAGCAGCGGAGCATGTGGTTTAATTCGAAGCAACGCGAAGAACCTTACCTGGACTTGACATCCCCTGAATAGCCTGGAGACAGGCGAAGCCTTTCGGGGCAGGGAGACAGGTGGTGCATGGTTGTCGTCAGCTCGTGTCGTGAGATGTTAGGTTAAGTCCTGCAACGAGCGCAACCCTTGTTGTTAGTTGCTAACATGAAAGATGAGCACTCTAACGAGACTGCCGCGGTTAACGCGGAGGAAGGTGGGGATGACGTCAAATCATCATGCCCCTTATGTCCAGGGCGACACACGTGCTACAATGGGCAGAACAGAGAGAAGCAAGACCGTGAGGAGGAGCCAAACTCAAAAACTGCTCTCAGTTCGGATTGCAGGCTGAAACCCGCCTGCATGAAGCTGGAGTTGCTAGTAATCGCGAATCAGCATGTCGCGGTGAATACGTTCCCGGGCCTTGTACACACCGCCCGTCACACCATGAGAGCTGGCAACACCCGAAGTCCGTAGTCTAACTTAGGAGGACGCGGCCGAAGGTGGGGTTAGTGATTGGGGTGAAGTCGTAACAAGGTAGCCGTAGGAGAACCTGCGGCTGGATCACCTCCTTTCTAAGGAGAAAAGGAACAGGACACTGTTCCATAAAAGTTGGTATTTTGTTTGAGCAAGTAACTTGAAAAATTGATAGTAACGAGCAGATTGAGGAAAAACGCGAACGAGGAGTGGAGTTTACTTATGTAAATGAGCACCGGAGTGAGTGATTTTGACGAAAAGATGCGAAGTTAATAACAATTTTTTATTCTGTTTAATTTTGAAGGATCAGGTTATTCAATATTCTTCAAAATTGTTCCTTGAAAATTGTACAGTAAGAAAAAAGAGAAGTCGAAAGACTTCATGAAAGTAAAGTAAAGCTGAGGTTAATGAAATAACCTTTGTAGATATATGTGGAAAATTAATAGTAGCAAGCAGTTCGAGGAAAGGCTTGAGCGAGGAGCGGAGCTTACTTGTGTAAGTGAGCACCACAGCGAAAGACTTGACGATGAAATGCGAAGCTAATATGGATTTTCTTTAGGTCAAGCTACAAAGGGCGCATGGTGAATGCCTTGGCACCAGGAGCCGACGAAGGACGTGATAAGCTGCGATAAGCTTCGGGTAGACGCAAATAGTCTGAGAACCGAAGATTTCCGAATGGGGAAACCCACAGTGGAAGCACTGAACTGTAAACTGAATTCATAGGTTTATAGAGGTAAACCCGGGGAACTGAAACATCTAAGTACCCGGAGGAAGAGAAAGAAAAATCGATTTTCCAAGTAGCGGCGAGCGAAAGGGAAAGAGCCCAAACCAGGAACTTGTTTCTGGGGTTCGGGCAGACAGAGAGAACAATAGGTTAAGTGAAGAGAGCTGGAAGGCTCCGCCATAGAAGGTAAAAGCCCTGTAGGTGAAAGCTGAAAAAGTTCCAGTCTGTACCAGAGTACCACGAGACACGAGAAACCTTGTGGGAAAGAGGGAGGACCACCTCCTAAGGCTAAATACTACCTGGTGACCGATAGAGAAGAAGTACCGTGAGGGAAAGGTGAAAAGAACCCCGGAAGGGGAGTGAAAGAGAACCTGAAACCGTGTGTCCACAACCGATCGAAGCACTTTAACGTGCGACGATGTGCTTTTTGTAGAACGAGCCAGCGAGTTACGGTATGCAGCAAGGTTAAGCACTTAAGGTGCGGAGCCGAAGGGAAACCGAGTCTTAAAAGGGCGTCTAGTTGCATGCAGTAGACCCGAAACCGGGTGACCTATCCATGGCCAGGTTGAAGCGGAAGTAAAATTCCGTGGAGGACCGAACCACGTTGGTGTTGAAAAACCATGGGATGAGCTGTGGATAGCGGAGAAATTCCAATCGAACTCGGAGATAGCTGGTTCTCCTCGAAATAGCTTTAGGGCTAGCGTCGTGAATGAGTAGTGGAGGTAGAGCACTGAATGGGCTAGGGGCTGACAACAGTTACTGAACCCTATCAAACTCCGAATGCCATATACTTGAATCACGGCAGTCAGACCGGGAATGATAAGATCCTCGGTCAAAAGGGAAAGAGCCCAGATCATCAGCTAAGGTCCCAAAGTGTAAGTTAAGTGGAAAAGGATGTGGGATTTCGAAGACAACTAGGATGTTGGCTCAGAAGCAGCCACACATTCAAAGAGTGCGTAACAGCTCACTAGTCGAGAGATCCTGCGCCGAAGATGTCCGGGGCTAAAACTTACCACCGAAGCTATGGACCCGAAAGGGTGGTAGAGGAGCATCCTGTACGGATAGAAGCAGTACCGTAAGGAGCTGTGGACTGTACAGGAGAGAGTATGCTGGCATAAGTAGCGAGAAATAAGTGAGAATCTTATTGGTCGAAGACCTAAGGTTTCCTGGGGAAGGTTCGTCCGCCCAGGGTTAGTCGGGACCTAAGCCGAGGCCGAAAGGCGTAGGCGATGGACAATCGGTTGATATTCCGATACCGCAAACTGGCGTTTGACAGAAGGGATGACGCAGAAGGATAGGATGTGCACACTACTGGATGTGTGTCTAAGCACTGAGGCAGGCCGGGGAGGAAAACCCATCCGGTTAATGCTGAGGTGTTACAGGGATCCAATTAAGGAGAAGTATCCGATTTCACACTGCCAAGAAAAGTCTCTATGGAGCAAGTTTGTGCCCGTACCGCAAACCGACACAGGTAGGTGAGGAGAGAATCCTAAGACCATCGGAAGAATTGTTGTTAAGGAACTAGGCAAATTAACTCCGTAACTTAGGGATAAGGAGTGCCCCGAAAGGGGCCGCAGAGAATAGGCTCAAGCAACTGTTTATCAAAAACACAGGTCTCTGCTAAAGCGAAAGCTGAAGTATAGGGGCTGACGCCTGCCCGGTGCTGGAAGGTTAAGGGGAATACTAAGCGCAAGCGAAGGTATGAACTTAAGCCCCAGTAAACGGCGGCCGTAACTATAACGGTCCTAAGGTAGCGAAATTCCTTGTCGGGTAAGTTCCGACCCGCACGAATGGCGTAATGATTTGAGCACTGTCTCGACAACAAATCCGGCGAAATTGTAGTGCAAGTGAAGATGCTTGCTACCCGCGATTGGACGGAAAGACCCCGTAGAGCTTTACTGCAGTTTAGCATTGAGTTTCGGTATTGTCTGTACAGGATAGGTGGGAGGCATGGAAACCGGGGCGCCAGCCCTGGCGGAGCCAACGTTGGGATACCACCCTGACAGTACTGGAATTCTAACCGGCGGCCATGAAACTGGTCACGGGACATTGTTAGGCAGGCAGTTTGACTGGGGCGGTCGCCTCCTAAAAAGTAACGGAGGCGCCCAAAGGTTCCCTCAGAAGGGTCGGAAATCCTTCGAAGAGTGCAAAGGCAGAAGGGAGCCTGACTGCGACACATACAGGTGGAGCAGGGACGAAAGTCGGGCTTAGTGATCCGGTGGTACCTCGTGGGAGGGCCATCGCTCAACGGATAAAAGCTACCTCGGGGATAACAGGCTGATCTCCCCCAAGAGTTCACATCGACGGGGAGGTTTGGCACCTCGATGTCGGCTCGTCGCATCCTGGGGCTGAAGTAGGTCCCAAGGGTTGGGCTGTTCGCCCATTAAAGCGGCACGCGAGCTGGGTTCAGAACGTCGTGAGACAGTTCGGTCCCTATCCGTCGCGGGCGCAGGAAATTTGAGAGGAGCTGTCCTTAGTACGAGAGGACCGGGATGGACTGACCTCTGGTGTACCAGTTGTTCCGCCAGGAGCATGGCTGGGTAGCTATGTCGGGAAGGGATAAACGCTGAAAGCATCTAAGCGTGAAGCCCACCTCAAGATTAGATTTCCCACAGCGTAAGCTGGTAAGACCCCTCGGAGAACACGAGGTTGATAGGTCAGGGGTGTAAGCATGGCAACATGTTCAGCTGACTGATACTAATAGGTCGAGGGCTTGACCAAACATTCATCTTACTGTGCAATTTTCAGGGAACAGAGCAGTATTCCATATGGAATACACATGTTTTCAATATTTGCTGTAGAGTTTACAGTAAATAAATTATTAGCAGCGAATAGATCAAGGAAAAGCTTGAAGGAGGAGCGGAATTTACTTACGTAAATGAGCACCGCAGTGAGAACTTTGACGCAGAGATATGAAGCTGATAATGATTTATGTCAAATATCTGGTGGTTATGACGTGAAGGTAACACCCCTTCCCATTCCGAACAGGATGGTTAAGCTTCATTGTGCCGAGAGTACTGCAGGGGAAGCCCTGTGGCAGGGTAGGTTGCTGCCGGGTAAGAAATAGAGAAAAAGCAAACATGCATTTAAATGCATGTTTGCTTTTTTAAATAAAATTATAATACAGATTTTAGTACCTTTCCAATGCTGTCATGAATTACAATATCGGCTCTGTTATCATATTGAGTTGAAGATTTATTTATGAGTACAAGGTGATTCCCATTGAAATAGTCAATTAGCCCGGCAGCGGGGTATACAACAAGTGATGTACCACCTACAATCAAAATATCTGCATTTTTAATATACTGGACGGATTTGTTGACAACCTCCATATCCAACCCTTCTTCATATAAAACTACATCTGGTTTTACAATACCACCACAGCTGTCACATTTTGGAATATCAGAACTGTTTAGTACATAGTCCAAATCAAAGGACTTTCTGCATCTTGTACAATGATTTCTATGAATGGATCCATGAAGCTCCAATACATTTTTTGAACCGGCCATTTGATGTAAACCATCTATATTTTGAGTTATAACAGCCTTTAATTTTCCCTTCTTTTCAAGTTCTGCAAGGGAATAATGTGCATCATTGGGTTTAGCTTCTTTGTATACCATTTTGGCTTTATAAAAGTCAAAAAAGTCTTCAGTGTGGGATATAAAGAAACTATGACTGAGCATAACTTCAGGGCGATAGGAAAAGTTGTTCTTGGTTTTATATAACCCTGCCTCTGATCTGAAATCAGGTATATTTGATTCTGTAGAAACTCCTGCACCTCCGAAGAACACTATATTGTTGCTGGAGTTTATAGCTGATTTTAAATTTTCATAATCCATAAAAACACCTCTTTAGTTGATATTATATCATAGCTAAGTTACTATAATAGATAAATTTATTATTTTACAACAGGTTCCAATACATCAATAGTCTGTCCTGTGCAGTTTATTTTTACACGGGCTCCAATTGGTATAGTCAATCTTGGATAGGAGTGGCCACATTGGAAATTGACAATTATAGGTTTTCCAAGGCTTATAAGCCTGTCTCTAAAAACCTCATCTAATGTCAGGCTGGACCTGTAGTCTGTAAGTTGACAATTTTCAAATTGACCAAGGATTATTCCACTGCATTCCTGCAGTTTACCGCTTAAGATCAACTGAGTTAACATTCTGTCGACTTGATAAGGCTGTTCCCCTACATCTTCAATGAAAAGTATTTTGCCTTTAGTGTCTATCTCGTAAGGAGTACCTATGGTACTGGCAATAAGAGATAAATTGCCGCCGACAAGTACTCCACTTGCAAAGTTTCCATTAAAGTGGGTTGAGGAATTAAGATATTCTTCATTTCTGCCTTCGGTATTTTGTATTTTAAATGGCTTATATCCACAAATCAGTGTATTTAAAAAGCTCTCTAAAGTTATCTTGTCTTTAAAGTTGGAATTGCACATGGGAGAATGAAAAGTTGTAATATTGCATTTAGAATATATATTATTGATTAATACTGTTATGTCGCTGAAGCCGGCAAATATCTTTGGATTGTTTTTTATTATATTAAAATCTATTAAGGGAAGTAGTCGCATTGCACCATATCCGCCCCGTACACACAATATCATGTCCACATCGTTGTCAGAGAACATATCGAGAAGATCATGTGCCCTATCTTCGTCTTTTCCAGCTAGATATCCCCATTTGTCATATATGTGTTTCCCCTCTTTCACATTAAAGCCAAGCTGTTTTAAAAATTCTATACTTTCCTTTATACTCTTTGCTTCCATGGGACCAGAAGGCGATACAAGACCTATGGTATCACCTTTTTCCAACCTTTTACCTAGCAAATATATCACCATCCTTAAAATAAGTTTTTTTTCTTGAGAAAAATTATTGAGATTATGCATATCGTAGTCGTTAATCCATATACAAGCCAGAAACCATTTGGATTTTTACTAAATGGAATGCCTGCAAGGTTCATTCCAAATGAACCAAATATGATATTTGGTATTGACAATACAATTGTTATTGAGGCCAGAAGCTTCATTACAATATTCAAATTGTTGGATATTACGGAACCAAAGGCATCCATAGTTCCGGTCAGTATATTGTTGTATATGTTGGTCATTTCTATAGCCTGTTTATTTTCAATTATTACATCTTCCAGAATATCCTGATCCTCAGGGTATTTTTTAAGTAATTCAAGCTTTAACATTTTTTCCAGAGTTATTTCATTTGCCTTAAGTGAAGTAGAAAAGTAAACCAAAGACTTTTCCAGCGAAAGGAGTTGAATAAATTCGTTGTTTCTCATAGATTTTTTTAACTTCTGTTCTATCATAACACTCTTTTTATCTATCTGTCTCAAATATAATAGATAATAAATAGATATTCTGTATAATATTTGAAGAATGAATCTTGAACGCTTGAAAGTATAGAAGGATTTAATTTTTTTGTCTATAAAATCTATTAATATTTTGCTATTTTTTAAGCATATAGTTATTATAGTGGATTCAGTGTGAATTATGGCCAAAGGATAAGAATCGTAGGTTAAAGAGTTATCTTCCATTTCTGTAAATGGGATATCTACTATTACCAATAAATTGTTGTCTTCCATATCTATACGGGATGTTTCCTCTTCATCCAGTGCAGCTTTTAGAAACTCTATAGATACGCCTGATTTCTGGGATATCAACAACAAATCCTCATCAGAAGGGGCTACGATATTTATCCAGCATCCGTGTTCTATTGTATCTAAAGGTACAAGGGTACCTGATTCATCTATAGTTTTATAAATTGAAATCATATAATTCCTCCTGTGTAACTAATTTCACCCATAATTCAATTGATATTGTTAATTATAGTTATATTATAACTTATATAGTATATTTGTGAATATAAATAAATGATATACTAAATTAAAAAAAGTTTTGTTCTAATTTTGTAAGATGAATATAATATCATATACACAAATATATGGAAAATTGAAAACCACCCCAGAGATTAAATGTTATTGTACTAAATTAAAAAAATATAGTGAACTTGAATATTATTTATAATTAGTGGAAATAATCTCAATAAAGATAAGTTGTTTTATATTAAAACCAATTATTGGGGGGATATTATGAATAAAATACGTTGTATTATATGTGGAAAAGTTATAAATGATGGTATAATAATATATAACAAGGGGATATGCAAATGCTGTGAAGAAAGAATTATGAATTTAAAATTTGATACGGATTTTTATAGTCACTATAGAAGGTGTATAAAAAGATCAATAGTACCTTTAATCATAAGAGGAGAGGAATTGAATTGTCAGAATTACCACTTTTAGAAGGAGTTTTAAAATATATTAAAGAAAATAATATATCGTTTTGTATGCCCGGACATAAAAAAGGAAAGGGATTTTGCAATACTTCTATTGGAAGAGAATTTTTAAAAAATATATTGAAATGCGATATTACAGAAGTGGGCGGAGTGGACAATCTTCATAATCAAAAAGGTATAATTCTAGAAGCAAGCAAACGTCTTTCAAACTTTTACAGAGCCCAGAAGTCCTATTTTTTAGTTAATGGAAGTACATCGGGCAATATGATAATGATATTTGCGAGTCTGAATGAAGGCGATAAGGTAATTGTAGAAAGGAACTGTCATAGATCTATATTGAATGCAATAATCATGAGAAAGCTTGTTCCTGTATATGTAAAAAACAATGTAAGCAATAGATTAAATGCTCCCGGTGTTATAAATCTGGAGCATTTTTTACAAACTGTAATATGCAATAAGGATGCCAAAGCTGTAATAGTTACATATCCAAATTATTATGGCTTGTGCAGCAATTTAAAGTTTATAATAGATATGTCAAAGAAATACAACATGAAGGTACTTGTGGATTCAGCCCATGGTGCACATTTTGGAGTCTGCAGTGATCTCCCGGAGAGTGCAATAAAATTGGGAGCGGATATGGTAGTTATGAGTTGTCATAAGACACTTCCCAGTTTTACTCAGACTGCATATTTGCATGTAAACAGGAAGAGTGATATCCCTAGGGCAGATCTCTATTTTGACATGTTTATAAGTACAAGCCCCTCATATATGGCGCTGTGCTCCATGGATTATGCAAGGTTTTATCTTGAAACTTATGGTAAAAGTGATTATAGAAGACTTCTTTCTATGGCCAATTTATATAGAAAAAAAATAAATTATATAGATGGAATGAATATAATAGATAGAGAATACATAAATAATGAGTCCAATTCTGTATGGAATATGGATTTGACAAGATATGTTATAAATTTAGATAAAGTGTACAGTGGAAATTATTTGGAATACTATTTGAGAAAAAACAAGATACAGGCAGAGATGAGTGATGCTTCCAATGTTGTGCTGATTTTGTCACCATTCAACGATGAGTGTGAATTTGAAAGCTTGTATGAATTATTAAAAAATTGTCCCATGGAACAAATGGCAAATAGAGATTTTACTATTATGCAGTATAAAATACCTGAAATGAGGCTTACACCATGGGAGGCAATCTTAAAGAAAAGGGAAGTTATAGATATAGACAGAGCATCTGGCAGGATTTGTGGTAAGAGTATAATACCATATCCGCCCGGTATACCTATAATATGTCCAGGAGAACTTATAGATTCAGAAGTTATAGAAACCATAAACTATTATAGATGCAATAATATAGAATTGATTGGACTACATGAAAGTAAAATGGAAGTTATAATCTGAATATAGGAGGAACCTTATGAAGGGAAGGTTAATTGTAATAGAAAGTGGATCTGATGGAAGCGGTAAGGCCACTCAGTCTCAGATGTTATTTGACAGTCTGGACAGGGAAGGATACAAGGTTAAAAAAGTAGAATTTCCCAATTATAAAAGTGATTCCTCTGCTCTTGTTAAAATGTATTTAAATGGAGATTTTAGCAGCAATGCGGAGGAAGTAAATGCCTATGCGGCATCTACATTCTATGCAGTAGATAGATTTGCTTCATATAAAATGGAATGGGAGCAATTTTACAAAAGTGGAGGTATTGTTATAGCAGACAGGTATACTACTTCAAATATGGTACATCAGGCTTCCAAAATAGATAATAATGAAGAGAGAGATAAATTTCTGGATTGGATATGGAATCTAGAATATGGACTATATGGTCTTCCAGAACCTGATTGTGTGATTTTTTTAGATATGCCACCGATGTATAGCAATAAACTTATAAAAGACAGGCAGAACAAATTTACAGGAAGTGAAAAGAAAGATATTCATGAAAGTAATTATGAATACATGAAAAAGTGTTATAATAATTCATTATATGTGGCAGATAAATACAATTGGAATAAAATAAATTGTATAAAGGACAATAAAATTTTAAGTGTAGAAAAAATACATAGTTATATATATAATTTAGTTATAGAGAAATTGAATTTTGTACAATAAAATAATTATATGATGCAGGGAGGGAGATTTTTATGAAATTAATTATAGCTGTCGTTCAGGACGATGATGCCGGTGATTTGATAGAAAAATTAACTGAAGATAAATTTAGAGTTACAAAATTGGCTACTACTGGAGGATTTCTAAAGGCCGGCAATACTACTTTGATGATAGGTGTGGAAGAAAAAGACTTGGATAAAGTGATAGGAAATATAGAGGAAGTGTGCAAGACTAGAGATCAAATCATAACAACTCCTTCAACCGTTGCAGGAACTACCGGAGTATATATGCCATACCCGGTGGAAGTGGAAGTAGGCGGTGCAACTATATTTGTACTGGATGTGGATAAATTTATTAGAATCTAGCAGGAGGAATTTTTGTTGTATTTTGATGATATAATAGGTCATGATAAAATAATAGCACAGATAAATATGGCTGTAGAATCAAATAGGTTTTCTCATGCACATATTATTGCGGGTGAAGACGGAATAGGAAAAAGTATTATTGCCCGGGAAACTGCAAAAAAAGTATTGGGTACAAAGCAAGCAAGTCAGTATATTGATATTGTAGAATATAAACTTAAAAGCAATAAGAAATCTGTAGGTATAGACGATGTAAAAAATATAATAGGGGAAACTAATAAGAGACCTTATGAATGCAATAATAAAGTAATTATAGTATATAATGCAGATTTAATGACAGAAGCAGCCCAAAATGCTTTTTTAAAGACAATAGAAGAACCACCTTCCAGTATATATATAATTTTATTGTGTGAGAAACTTGATAATATTCTGGATACGATACGGTCAAGATGCGAAGTGTATAAGCTGAACAGGCTAAAAGACGATGAGATGGTTGAATTCTTAAATAGAAATTATCCGGATCTGCAATATGATGAACACAAGTCCATTATAGCATTTAGTGATGGCATACCCGGTAGAGCAGAAAAATTTCTAGAAGATAAAAATTTCCATCAAATAAGAAATGATACACTGGAGCTGTTAAAGGAATTATCCAAAGATAAAATAGAAATCATGCATAAGGATGCTTCTTTTCTATTCAAATACAGGGAAGATTATGAAGAAATATTTACCTGCATATTGTCCTATATAAGGGATGTTTTTATTTATAAAGAGACAGGAGATAGAAAAATGCTTATAAATAATGACAAATTTGAGGATATAAAATTTATAGGAGAGATGTTCTCATTTAATAAATTAAATGGTATTATAGACGTTATAAAAAATGCAAGGAAAATGCTTTCCGGTAATGTAAACTCAAATTTAGTTTTTGATTCTATGTTGCTGAAGATGCAGGAGGTATAGATAAATATGGTAACTGTTATAGGAGTACGTTTCAAAAAGGCCGGGAAAATATATTACTTTTCACCAGGGAATCTGGATGTAAAAAAATATAATAATGTCATAGTAGAAACAGCTAGAGGAATAGAGTTTGGACAATGTGTTGTGCAACCAAAGCAGATAGCAGAAGATGATATTGTATCTCCGCTGAAAAATGTACTTAGAATTGCTACAGAAGATGATATAAAAAGACACGATGAAAACAAGAAAAAAGAAGAAGAAGCCTTTTCAATATGTGTGGATAAAATAAAACAGCATAATTTGAAAATGAAGCTTATAGATGTAGAGTATACTTTTGATAATAACAAAGTAATTTTTTATTTTACGGCGGATGGAAGAATAGATTTTAGGGAACTTGTAAAAGATCTGGCATCTATATTTAGAACGAGAATAGAACTCAGACAGATAGGTGTTAGAGATGAAGCTAAAATGGTAGGAGGACTGGGGCCATGCGGCAGAGCTATGTGTTGTTCTACATTTTTAGGTGATTTTGTACCGGTTTCTATAAAAATGGCAAAGGAACAAAATTTATCTCTAAATCCTACGAAAATTTCAGGAATATGTGGGAGGCTAATGTGCTGTTTGAATTATGAACAGAGTATATATGAAGATATAAGAAAGAGGATGCCTAAAGTGAGATCCATTGTAAGCACCCCTTATGGAAATGGTGAGGTAATAAGTAATTCTGTAATTGGAGAAAGCGTTAAGGTAAAGATAAAAAACCATAATGAAGAAGATGTGATAAAGCAAGTTTCCATAAATGACATAGAATTGGTTTCAGGAAATTATGAGGGAAGTATAAATGAAGATGAGATTAAAGTTGATATAGAAGGTGATGACATAAAAGATTCGGAGATAATAAAACAATTATTTAAAGAAGAGTAGGGGGTAATCTCACATGAAATCAATATTTAAGATTCCAAATATGCGAACTGCTGATGATATAAATAATATAAGAAGTGCTGTAGCAAATAATCAAGGAGTTGTAGCATGCAAAATAAATGTTGAAAAAGGTGAAGTCAGTATAGTATATGATGATTATTTTGTAAGTGATAGTCAACTTATTCAATCTATTGAAGATTTAGGATATGCTGTATTTTAAAATTAGCTTTTAAAAATTGTATAAGTATGATAAAATATCAGCGAAAGATATTTTATGATTATAATTTTCAAGGAGGGGTTTTCGATATGGCATATAAAATTAATGATGCATGTGTAAGTTGTGGAGCCTGTGCTTCGGAGTGTCCAGTTGAGGCAATAAGCCAGGGGGATACTCAGTTCGTAATAGATGAAAATACTTGCATTGATTGTGGGAACTGTGCTAATGTCTGTCCTGTAGGTGCACCAGTTCAGGAAGACTAATTGATCGAATTGAAAAGACTGCCAGAAGGTAGTCTTTTTAATTGCAAAAAATTAATGATTGTTAGCAAGAATTAGATATTATGTTAAAGAGTATTAGACTTTATACGAATATTTATTATATAGAGATGGTGGATTAGACTAAAATCGGGAATTAAATTAACTAGATGGAGGAGAAAAATGGATATATCTGTTGTTATATTTATGGTTTTTGGAATCTTATCTGTAGTATTTGGTTATGTTTTGGAAGGTGGATCTGCAGGTGCACTTTTGGGAGCTACTGCGGCTATAATAGTTTTTGGAGGGACAATTGGTGCTACAGGGCTTTCATTTCCTATGGATGTACTAAAAAGACTTCCCAAAATGTTTAAAGTACTTTTTAGTCCTAGGAAAGCGGATTTACCAGCTTTAATTTCGTATTTTAAAGATGTATCCTATAAAACCAGAAAAAATGGATTGCTGAGTTTGGAAGGAGAGATATCCAGTGACCCCAATTTGGATCCATTTATAAAAAAGGGTCTTCAGCTTGTAGTAGACGGAGTTGATCCTCAAGCTGTAAGAAGTATATTGGAATTGGAACTTGAATCTACATCTGAAAGACATCTGGAAGGCTCAGCTGTATTTGAAAATGCAGGTGGATATGCACCTACCATGGGTATAGTCGGTACAGTTATGGGATTGGTACATGTTCTGGGAAATCTTGAAGATACATCGACACTGGGACCCAAAATAGCGACTGCATTTCTGGCAACACTATATGGCATAGCATCAGCCAATCTTTTATGGCTTCCAATAGCCAACAGATTGAGACAGGCTGATGAAAAAGAGGTAAAGGAAAAGACACTTATTGTTGAGGCAATACTTTATATTCAGGAAGGTATAAACCCGAATACTATAGCAGAGAAGCTAAAAAGCTTCTTGAACAAGGAAGAATTATCCAAATTTGAACAAATGGATGGGAAGGCTGAACTATGAAGAGAAAAAAACCTGAGAAGAAAGCAGATGGTTTAAGGTGGATGCTCACATATTCTGATTTAATAACTTTGCTTATGATATTTTTTATTGTCATGTATTCCATGAGTCAAGTAGATCAAAATAAGTACAAGCAAATTACAGAATCTCTTAGTATAGCTATGGGTGGAGGAAAAACTATAGTAGGTTCAGAGAATACAGCAAGTGTTAAAGATACTGTAAAACAGATAGACACTGCGGATACGAGTGTGTCTGAACAAAAAAAATTAGAACAACTGAAAAAAGAAGTGGATAAATACTTAAAACAAAACGGCTTGAGCAATAGTGTGAGTACGCAGGTAGATGAGCGCGGACTCGTAGTAAGCATAAATGATACTTTGTTTTTCGACACGGGAAAAGCTGAAATAAAACCACAAATTCAAACTAAACTGGTAGGTATAGGCAAGATAGTAAACAAACTTGGAAATTCAATAAGAATAGAAGGCCACACTGATAATGTACCTATTAGTAATAGTCAGTACTCTTCAAATTGGCAATTGTCATGTATAAGGGCTGCAAATGTTACACAGTTCCTTCAGTCGAAGGTTGGAATTAGTCCGTCAAAACTCTCTGCTGTTGGATATGGAGAATACAAGCCGGTAATTGATAATTCTACAGAGGTGGGTAGGGCAAAAAATAGAAGAGTTGATATAATAATAGTAAATAGCAAATTTGATGAAATTGAACATGACTCGGACAATAGTTCTGTACAAAAATCAAAGGTACCCGATACCCAGAAATCCAATTAAAGTATGTGTTTTGAGTCAAATATATTTGAAAGATCTCTGATCAATAAGGGGTCTTTATTTATTTGACAACTTTTAGTACTTAACTTAAAATTATATTTGTATTGATTTATATAGTTGAAAAGAGGATATTCAAATGGAATTAGGCTTTTTGAAGGAAGATGAGACATTAGATGACCTTCAAATTAAAGGGATACATATTATACAAAAAAAAAATGCATTCAGGTTTGGAGTGGATTCAGTTCTGCTTGCAAATTTTGCGAGGATAAGGCCCAAAATAAAGGTGATTGATTTATGCAGTGGTACAGGAATAATTCCTTTCATAATAGCAGGGAAAACATCTGCCGAGCATATAACTGGAATAGAAATACAAAGAGACATGGTAGATATGGCAAAGCGCTCGATAGCTTTCAATAAAATGGAGGATAGAATTAGTTTTGTAGACAAGGATATAACAGATGTTGGATTTTTAAAGGTTATGTCAAAGGTTGATGTTATAACGGTAAATCCGCCTTATAAATTAAAAAATTCAGGTATTATAAATAAAAATGATAAAAATGCAATAGCACGACATGAAATATTTTGTACACTTGAGGATGTTGTAAGGGCATCCAAAATTTTATTGAAGGATAATGGCAGGTTTTATATGATTCACAGACCGGATAGACTTGTTGATATAATGTGCTGTATGAGAAAGTATGAGATTGAGCCAAAGCTAATGAGGATGATTCATCCATGTACTGGAAAGGCCCCAAATATGGTCCTTGTAGAAGGGAGAAACAATGGAGGAAGGTTCCTTAAGTGGGATAAACCATTGTATATTCATACTGAGGATGGAGGATATACGGAAGAGATAAATAAAATATATGGAAGAGATAGAGGGACTGTGTATGAAAGCAGGTAAACTTTTTCTTGTGCCAACACCAATAGGAAATTTAAAGGATATAACTATAAGGGCGCTTGAAGTACTGAAAAATGTTGATTTAATAGCAGCAGAAGATACTAGGCAAACTTTAAAACTCCTAAATCATTTTGATATAAAGAAAACCCTCGTAAGCTATCATAAATTCAATGAAAAAAATAAAAGCAAGGAATTAACAGAAAAACTTAAAGAGGGTAAGAATATAGCAATTGTTAGTGATGCAGGAACTCCTGGAATTTCAGACCCAGGTAGTGTCATGGTTGGAATGTGTATACAGGAAGAAATAAATTTTGAAGTGCTTACGGGATCTACTGCTGTGACTACAGCACTTGTTTATTCTGGATTTAGTACAAATATGTTTACATTTGTAGGTTTTTTACCTCGAGATAATAAAAGTAAAAATAACATTATTGAGACTCTAAAAGACAGAAAAGATACATTGATATTCTATGAAGCCCCACACAGACTCCAAAACACTCTTTTGTTCTTAAAAAAAACATTAGGGAACAGAGAGATAGCAATATGCAGGGAACTTACAAAAATTCATGAGGAAATATTGAGATTTACTGTGGACGAAGCTATAAATTATTATAATACAAAGAATCCAAAAGGGGAATTTGTACTTGTTGTAAGTGGCAAGTCTGAAGAAGAAATTTTAAGTGATAATGAACAAAGATGGAAAAATGTGACTATTCAAGAGCATATAAAAATGTATATAAAAGAAGGCTTTAGCAAAAAAGAATCAATTAAAAAAGTTTCCAGAGACAGGAATTTGTCCAAATCAGAAGTGTACAAATGCTCTATAAACTTGTAGCTGTTATTTAGTAATAATTGTTATAAATTAACTTATTAAAAAAATAGACATAATAAAAATTAAAATCTATTAATAAAAACATATATATAATTAGAAATTATAATATTTTGAAAAAAATATGCCATAAAAGTTGTTGAATTATCAATTTTAATGTTATAATAGAAAAAGCAGAGCTAAAAATATGTTAAATATGATTTATACATATAGCTGTACATTCATAATTTATGAATGTAGGTCTAATATGACTTTATATTTTATTAGATAATTGTAAAATAATGATTATAATTTCAAGGTTTGTATATGATGTCACGAATAAGGATAAGCTCTATAGAAAATAGGAGAAAAATACAGGTATTCGTGTTCATATAACTTGAGGCTAATAATTATTTTATTTTGCAATGACAAATTATCTTATGTAAACAAAAGGGAGGTATGGAAATATTGAACAGAAAAACCGTGTCTGTTATAATTGCTTTGACATTGGCGCTGTCTACTTGTGGAAGTGTTTTAGCTTCACCAAGCAGTACGACCTCTTTGGACGGAGTGAAACAACAGAAGCAGGAATTACAAATTAAGGTTGAAAAATTGGACAATCAAATATCTCAAGTGATGGACCAAATTAAAACTAATAAAAAAGACATTCAAAAAATAAGTAGTAGTATAGAAAAAAACAAACAAAATTTAGAAAAAGCACAAGAAAATATAGGTACTCAGCAGCAGTTATTTAATCAAAGGGCAAGGGCAATGTACATAAACGGAGTGGATAGTTACTTGGGTGTAATATTGAATTCCACAAGTTTAAACGATTTTGTATCCAGAATAGATACAGTTAAAAGAGTGATGACTTCAGATAAAAAAATTATAAATGATTTAAATGAGAAAAAGGAACAATTGGCTGCAGAAAAGGAAAAATTAAATAATGAAAATAGTAACCTTCTCGCTCTTAAATCTGATAACGAAAGTAAATTGGACAAGCTCAATAGTGACAAATCAACTCAAAGTAAATTAATAGCAGATCTAGATAAAAAAGAACAAGCTCTTGAAGCGGCTTCTGTAAATTCCGAGAGTAATACCATGGTGGCTTTGGCAGCAAATAATGTTCAGAAGGTAAGAGAATCAGCTCCGAGAATATCCAGAGGTGGATCAGCAGCATCAGCATCTTCCAATGCAATAGTAGCATATGCATCTAATTTTCTAGGAGTTCCTTATGTCTGGGGTGGAACATCTCCGTCAGGTTTTGACTGTTCAGGACTGGTTCAGTATGTTTATGCCCATTTCGGAATTTCTCTTCCAAGAACCTCACAGACTCAGCAGGGAGTAGGAACACCTGTATCCAGAGATAATCTTCAGCCTGGTGATCTCGTGTTCTTTGGTTCACCTGCATATCATGTAGGGATATATGTGGGGAACGGATCATATATTAATGCACCTAAGACAGGTGATGTAGTTAAAATAGCTTCAATAAGCAGATCTGATTTTAGCGGTGGAAGAAGAATCCTCAACTGATATAAAATTTAGTAATATGGATGATTGATATAAATTTATGTATATTACATATTATGTAGGTTGAAGTT
This sequence comes from Clostridium sp., assembly GCF_022482905.1. Taxonomy (NCBI): domain Bacteria; kingdom Bacillati; phylum Bacillota; class Clostridia; order Eubacteriales; family Clostridiaceae; genus Clostridium; species Clostridium sp. Next base: position 2,866,572 of record NZ_JAKVOI010000001.1, on the reverse strand, counting down.
AAATTATTACAAATAAAAAATGAACTCAATATAAATAATTGAGTTCATTTTTTACTCTTATTTTCCTTCTTTTAACTCGTTTAAACACTTTTTACAGATATTCTTGCCTTTGTAATTTACTACATCTCTTGCATCACCACAGAAAATACAAGCAGGTTCATATTTTTTCAATATGATTTGTTCACCATCTACGTATATTTCCAGAGCATCTTTTTCAGCGATGTCCAAAGTTCTTCTCAATTCTATAGGAATTACAATCCTTCCTAGCTCGTCCACTCTTCTTACAACACCTGTTGATTTCATTTGTTTTCCTCCCTTAATTCCATAATTCGACATAACCACAATTAAATAATAGCAAAAATTACATTAAAAGTCAATACAAGTTCTGAAAAATAAGTTACATATTTAATATTAAATGACATATAGTGTTAAAAGAATGTCGTGGATATGGATTTTAGATAATTTAAAATATCGCTATGTTATGGTAAAATGATATAAAGTAGGTGATGAATTTGAATTGTGCAAAGCAGTTTATTAAGTATCTGAGCGTAGAGGCAAATGGAGAAAAAGAAAATATATATCTGGTTGGCGGGTATGTAAGAGATAAATTGATGAATTCTAAAATTGAACCTAGAGATGTGGATTTTATATATGATGGAAATATCAGCAATCTTTTAAAAAGGTTGAGTGAATCAGGATATAAATTTTTTCAGGTAAAAAAGAAAATGTATACATATAGATGTATATTTGGAGATGCTATTATAGACATTTCGAAAATGAAAGGAGAAAATATAATTGAAGATCTAAATATGAGGGATTTTACTGTGAATACCATATGCATTAAACTGGGGGAAAATAAGATAATAGACCCGTTTAAAGGTAGAAAGGCACTGCAAAATAGAATAATAAGAGCTGTAAATGAGGACAGCATTAAAAATGATCCTGTTAGAATTTTGAGAGGTATAAGACTGTATATAAATTTCGGTATGCATTTTAATGTGAATACAGAGGATATTATTAGAAGATATTCATATAAGTTGAAAGATTCACCGGGAGAAAGAGTGTCTTCCGAGCTCATGTCTATAATAGAAAGGGATAAGGAAGGGGTCGCCTTTGAAATATTAGATGCATTTTCCATATTGAAGTTTCTGGTGCCATATGTAGAGGAACTGAAAACTATAGGGAAATGCAAATATCATGTAGAAGATGTATTTACCCATATAAATTTAACTTATAGAATCTTCAAGGATATTATAAATAATAGAATAAAATTAAGAAGTTTAAATTTCGATATATTTAATAACAAAATCGGTGACTTTAGTTTGAAAGAATATACGGCACTTTCCTGTTTCCTGCATGATATAGGTAAATACGAAGCTTATAAAAAACAGGACAATAGAATAAGCTTTATAGGGCACGAGGAAAGAGGAGCTGATATATGTAGAAAGCTATGTATTGATCTTAGGTTTTCCAAGAAGGCATCAGAATTTATAGAAGTTGTTGTAAAGGAGCATATGCAGCCGCTTGTACTTTTTAAAAATAAATTTGGCAGCAATAGGGAAGAACTTTATAAATTTTTCAATAAATACGGCAAGTTGTCACAGTATATACTTATAGTATCTTTCTGTGACAATTATGCTACGAGAATACTTTTGGACAGAGAAAATGAGAAAGAATCCTATAAGATTTTTATAGAAAATATGTTTTATGAGTATACAGTCTATTCAAATATAAAAAGAGAAAGATTTATAGATGGTAATTATATTAAAAATGTCTTAGGTATAAAAGGTCCAGCAGTAGGTAGTATAATTAATGATATAGATAGACTTAGATACTTAAAAAGGATTAATACCAGGGAGGAAGTTATCAGCTATATTGGAAAAATAAAATATTTTAGAATACACAATAAAAATTGATAACACCTATACTTATACACATTGTGTATAAGTATAGGTGTTATCAATGTAATGCCGATAGTATCAACGCACTAAGTTATACACAGAAATTGTTGATAACTTAGTGCGTTTTGTGTATAAGTGTGAACAGATATCTAGTTATCCACACTTTGAAAGGTAGATACTATGAAATCAAATTCATCAGCATCTGTTATTTCTCCGTAAGTATCTTCTGAAATTCCAGGATAATAATATAATATAAACTTTTCTTTTGTTAAAATATTTTGTATTATTATATATTTTTTATCCAGCTTTATATCCTGGAGAACTGCAATTGCTTTATATTTGTCATTTCTACCAGTTTTATTATTGATAAGATCCAGAGTAAAATTATCATGTACTGTAATATTGATTTTTTCTCTGTCACAAGAAACAATATTAGAGCCTTCTTTACATGCAAGACAGCTGTCAAATTTACAAGAAGCTGTGCAATTCAGGCATTGACATTTGCTGCACTTTTCCAGCTGATTTAGAAATTCTAAATTAGCATGTTTATAACTTTCTAATAAGGATATATACTTATCACCTCTGAATTTATTGAAAAAGCTTCCATGGCTGATTTCAGATTCGGTGGACTCAATTAATTCTATATATTTTTTTAGAATGGTAATTTTTGTTGAATATTTTCGCCTGTTGAGTATTTCTTTATCTAAAAATGGCGAAACGTTATCTATAGCATAATTTATGTCTACAAATATTTTCCCGTAATGATCTTTTTCACTGTTTATAAATTCATTAACTCTACTCATGACAACACCATATTTTATTTATATTTTTTTAATTCTTCATCTAAGTCAATTTCACTTAATTTTTCAAATTCCTTATCCAGTGAATCGGATTCCTTTAAATCCTCAAGTCCTTGGGAGATAGATTCTTTTTTCTGTATCTTTCTCTCAATGTCATCTAAATTTATAGCGTTGTTTCTTGAATCTATGTTTGCAAGTATTTCATTTACCTTTTTACTTGCTTCTGCATTATTGTATCTTGCAGCAGCTTCGTCTCTATAAGTTCTAGTTTTTTCAATTTGACTTTCTAATTCCTTAAGTTTTTTCTTTATGGTTTCAGCCTTAGTACACGCGTCTTTATAACTTGTTTCCAAATTGGCATAGGTTTTGTCTGCTTCCAATTTTCTTTCGAGTGCTTTTTTTGCTAGTTCTTCATTATTCTTACTTAAGGCTAATTTTACCTTGCTGTCGAATTCAGAAGAAGTCCTCTTTGCAGTTTCCATCTTTTTATCAATTTCATGTACATTACCTAGTATTTGTGCAGATGATAGTTTAGCCTTATTTAAACTGGTTTCCATATCTCTTAGTTTCTGATCCAAGAGTTCTATTGGATTTTCAATTTCATCCAAACTGTTGTTGACTTTTGCTCTGAAAATGTTGGATATTCGTTTTATTACTCCCATTTTAGGGCCTCCTTTAATATCTTTTTCTAAATTTATTTATTTTATTGATAATAAATATTATTAGTAACACAATAATTACAAATTTAACAAATCCCCAGAAAAATCTTGATAGAAGACTACCTTGTCCATAATTATTATAGCCAAACCCATATCCTTGTCCCCAGGGGATTGGAATAGGTATCGGGAAAAATGAACGCTTGCTATTACCATTGTCGTAGTTCCTATTATCATAACTTTGTTTTTGAGAAGAGCTTGAACTGGATTTCGGTGAATTTGAAAAACTTCCGGATTTAAAGTCTCCTCCAGAACTTTTGTTAGTTCTATTATAATTGCTTTTATAGTTAGACTTTGGAGTTGAAAAATTCCCGGATTTAAAACTGCCTCCTTCGGACTTTGCAATAAGGGAATGACTGACAACTACTGAAGTTCTAGCATATACAATATTATTGCCTGATAAATTTACTGCAGGAATATTCAATGATAAAAAAATAAAAATGAAAAATAAAATTAAAGAGCTATATTTTCTATTTATTCTAGTCACCCCCGTGAGAACTCAATTAATTTATAGCAACATTATACAGTAAAATATACTATATTACAAGTATTATATTATCTTATTTTAGAATAATATGAACTGTTTAACACTAATTTAGATAAAGAACTTTGTTTAGGTCGTTAAGGATACATGTTTTACTTATTTTTGTACAAAATTTAAGATATGGTTTTTATACTTTTATACCTTGTAAAGTAGTTATAAGTAACTTATAATATTATAAGGAAAAGTAAAATAAATAATTTTATTTTGGAGGAAATAATCTTGAAGGAAAATAAATTTGGTATAGAATATGTAAAAAAGACAGCCCAAGAAATATCGAAAAACACAATTGTACCTTATGAAGATCTGCCAAGATATGATTTGTTTTTATCTCAGGTAATAGATTATTTAAATGATAAGTTCTCGGAAGAAAAATATACAAATAATATAGTTCAGAATTATGTCAAAAATGAGGTTATATCCAAACCTGAACATAGCAGGAAGAGAGGATATACAAAAGTTCATCTGGCCCAGTTGGTACTGTTGAGTTACATGAGACCAATATTGTCTACAGAGGAAATAAAGAAGGTATTCAGATTAGCTTTTAATGAGATAAATGACGATAAAGATGATATAATATCCTGGGAGAAAACTTATAAACTATTTTCAGATATACAGGAAAATAGTTTCCAGAATTTGATGGCACAGAACCTTTTTGACGAAAAGAAGTTAAAGGATACAATTAAAGACATGAAGCTAAAATCCAGCCAGGAAGAAGAAAGAATAATGGTATTCCTTGTAGTAATATCTCTGATATGTCAAGCTAGCTGTGTTAAAAAATTGGTTCAGAGCATAGTCAATAATTATAATAGAGACATGTAAAAGTAGTTTAATTTGATACTTTATTCAACAGGCATATGCTTTGAGCTGCTATGCCTTCTTTTTTACCTGTAAATCCAAGGCCTTCTTCAGTAGTTGCCTTGATTCCTATTAAGTTCATATTGACCTTCAATGTTTTAGATATGATTTTTCTCATCTGCTTTATATATGGAGAAAGTTTAGGATTTTCGGCAATTATTATGGAATCTATATTTCCTATAATGTATCCATTTTCCAATATCAGATCATTTACATAGGATAATAATTTTAGACTTGATATATTTTTATATTTTAAATCATTATCAGGAAAAAATTTTCCTATATCGCCTAATGCCAGAGCACCAAGCATACTGTCCATTATCGCATGAACAAGTACATCTGCATCAGAATGACCCAAAAGTCCTTTTTCATGAGGTATTTTTATACCACCTATTATGAGATCTCTGTTTTCAATTAATCTATGTACATCATAACCTATTCCTATACGCATTTTTATCCTCCAGTTATTTTATATAATAAAAAGGTGCATTTTTCAAGCACCTTAAGAAATATATTCTGAATAATGTATTATTTTTTTGTCATTATCAATCTTAGTTGATACATTTTTATTTGTAGAGCTAAATCCACCGGCAAATAAATCTTTTATTAAAGTAAAAATATTAAATTTTTTTACTCGTCTATTTTTGTATTTTACAAAATTAACCTTGATAACGTTATCTTTCATAGTTAGCCCCACCTTTCATAAAATATTATCTAATTAAATGATACCATATTTGAGCTTAATTGTTAACAAAATAGTATGAAATATTAGGATGAAAATATGTTAATGTTATAAATTAATATGGTTTTGTCTGATAAAAACACACCGGAAGTTTAAGGTAGTAAGTTAAATGGTATAACAGCACAAAATTTAATTTTTAAATATTGTGCTGTAAGGATAAAAAAGGTATATTCTGTATAAGAATATAAAAAAATGATAGTTGTATTAAGTAGACTCTGCATTACATTAAGGTAATAATAGTTTATGAAGGATTAATTAAATTTGTTACGATTAATTTATATTATCCACAAGTTATACACATAACTGTTGATAATATGTATATTAATTTTACTGTATTTCACAAGTTATCAACAAGGTATTTGTGGATAATGTGAATAACATTTCAACAGTACTCCGTTGAATAGTTAAAATATAGCTGTTATTACAGGTTAATATATATTATAATAATACTTAGCTTTATATGAAAAGGGTGGAGTCATGAATAAAAGAATACTGATTGTATCTGTTGTAATATTTGTAGGATTATTTGGTGCATATAATCTTATTAAATACAACCTTTTTAAAAATATAGGCAATAATGACGAAGTAAGTTCTGAAGTAAAAAAAGATAATAAAATTTCAATAAAAGATACTCAGCGGGATATTGATGAAGTTGTTAAAACCAGGGAGTTTGACGGTGATGTTATATATAATGACAATTTTGTACCTGTTCTTATGTACCACTCTATAGATTATGAGGAAAATAACGAGTTAAGAATACCTGCAGATAAATTTCAGAATCATATGAAATACCTAAAAGATAATGGATATACAACTCTTACAATGGATGAATTCTATGATTTTATGATTAAAAATAAGCCAGTTCCAAGGAAGTCTGTTCTTATAACCTTTGATGACGGATATGAGGACAATTATAAAAATGCATATCCCATATTAAAAAAATTCGGATTTAAGGCTACTATATTTGTTATTACATCAACTGTGGATAATGACGGCAGCTATTTAAACTCCTCACAGTTGAAGGAAATGAGCAAAAATGGTATAGATATTGAGGGGCATACTGTTAATCATGATGATTTGAGCAAATTGGACTACAACGCCCAGCTTAAGACATTGAAGGACTCAAAGAGTTTTTTGGAGGACATCTTAAATAAGGAAGTAAATTATGTGGCATATCCTTTTGGGCGGTGCAATGGCAGTACTGTAAAGGCCGCAGAGACAGCAGGATATAAAATGGCATTTACCACTGAAGGTGGATGGGCAAATAGAAATCAAGGCATATATGAATTACATAGAGTTTATATGAGTAATAATCATGACATGAATGAATTTCAGAGAAGATTAACTAATCCTGACTATGATGCGTCTAATTAGTTAGTAGACATATTTTTAAAATATTTAATTTTATATTATGGGGGGAAATATCTTGAATAAAAGAATGAAAGCATTAATTTTGATGTCGGTATTTTGTTTTACTCTTATTCAATGTAAGGCCAGCGCAGCGGATTCATTGGATACTTCAAGGGTGAATATAGACTCCAACAAGGAATGGAAAGTTAAATTCAATAGAACCCTGGATCCTGAAACAGTAAATGACAGCAGTATTACTGTTTTTGATTCACATGACAATAAAATACCTGTAAGTGTAACTTTAGGACAGGATAAACAAACGGTACTTGTAAGTCCTAAAACTTCAGGATATGATCCTGGAGAAGAATATAAACTTGTTGTAGGTAAAGATATAAAGTCATCATCACAGATACCAATGGCCGATTCAGTTACAATGAAGTTTGAAATAGCAAAATCGTATTCAGATGGTACAGGCTATTCGGGACTGCCTGGCATTATTTCAAATGTTTTTCAATATTCACCGCTTCTTTCATCACAAAATCAAGTGTTTATTCTAAATTCCAGCAGTGGACAAAATGTTCAGTATAGAATATTTGTGGCTGAAGATAATGTTTATAATCAAGGACCATTTGAGGAAATAACAAATGGTTATACAGCTCCTGTAGATGGAAAAATAACTGCAGTTAAAAAATTAAGTTCAGGAACAAATGGACAGAAATACAAGGCTATCATCTATGTCAGAAGGGCAGGAGTGGCTTCAGGTGCACATGTGGATTTGAACACTGATTATGATAATTATATAGTAGACTATTTTAGATGTGTAGATGCCAAAGATTCTCAGCTTCAGAACAGCGGGTATTATAAAAACTATGATATTTCATTGATTGATGCCGTAAATATGGAGTCCAAATCAGCCCCTGTCTTTGTTGAAACCAATATTTTTACTAATACAGCATCTTTTAATCAGATAAAATACTATATGAATCCAGACAATTTTATAGATGAATATGGTAAATACCAATTTTTGAAATTGAGTTATTCGGAAGGCATAACGGCCAGTGATTTAAACAAGTTTCTCGAAGACAAAAATGTTTTCAAGGGATATGGACAGGCTTTTATAGATGCAGCCAGGGAAAATGATATAAGTGTAAGCTATCTTGTATCACATGCCATGCTTGAGACAGGAAATGGCTCATCTGTCCTCGCAAATGGTGGGAAAAAGGATGATAAAGGAAATTACATATATGGAACTCCTGTGTATAATTTTTTTGGAATTGGTGCAACAGATAATGATCCAATTGGCAATGGTACTAAAAAGGCATATGATGAAAAATGGTTCACTGTTGAGGATGGCATAAAGGGTGGTGCCAAATGGATAGCTCAAGGATATATAAATAATCCGCAATATAAGCAGAATACCGTCTATAAGATGAGGTGGAATGTTGAAAATCCAAGTCATCAGTATGCAACTGATATTGCATGGGCTTATAAGCAAATCAGCAATATAATGAATGGAGTGGAAATGATGTCTTCTTCCAATGAAGTTCTGGATTTTGAAATACCTAAATACAAATAGTAAAAATTTTATGCAATTTCAGCATAAATTGTATATTTTAATACATGGATGTATAATATATATAAATTCATATATTATATTTGATGGAGTGAATAAAATTGCTTAAATGGAAAGAGCTTTATGAAGAATGTGCAGGCTGTCATAAATGCATATTAGGTAACAACAGGACAAATATGGTTTTTGGAGATGGCAACCCAAGGGCAGATATCATATTTATAGGTGAAGCACCCGGTGCAGACGAGGATAGGACTGGAGTGCCATTTATAGGAAGGGCAGGTCAGCTTTTGACAAAATATCTTGAAGAACTCAATCTCTATAGAAAGAAGGATTACTATATATGTAATGTATGCAAGTGCAGACCTGAGAAAAATAGGACACCATATGAGGATGAGGCAAAGATGTGTCTTCCTTATGTGAGGAATCAAGTGGCACTTGTAAAACCGAAAATTATAGTGTGCCTGGGTGCTACTGCCATGAGGTATGTACTTGGTGCGGATTGGAGAATTACAAGAGACAGGGGCAAATGGGTTGAAAAAAAAGGATTTTATATGACGGCTACCTTTCATCCTTCAGCTATATTGAGGGATGCGAATAAAAATGATTTGTTCTTGGAAGACTTAAAGAATATAGATAAAAAATACAGGGAAATTTCTGCATAGATTATGTTGACAAGAAAAAATATATAATTTATTATATTATTAAATGTTATGAAGGAAAGAGTAGTAAAGCAAAAGGTCAAAAGAGAGTTAGCATACAGGTGAAAGCTGGCGGCTGATTTGTTTTATGAACATGGCTCCAGAACAGATTGCCCGAAAATTTGTTAAGGCAGTTCGGTATTACAGACGTTATACTGTAAGGTAATGTTAGTTACTTGGTGAGGTTTTTACCGTGAGGTAAAGATGAAATAGAGTGGTAAAGTGTTTATATGCCTCTATATAAAATTAAATTTTATATAGAGGCATTTTTTAATTTTAACAGTATTCAATGGAAAGGAAGAATAAAATGAAGAAAAAAACTTATTATATTACAACACCAATTTACTATCCATCAGCAAAGCTTCATATAGGGAACACCTATACAACAGTAGCAGCAGACGCGCTTGCAAGATTCAAGAGGCTGACAGGATATGATGTTATGCTCTTAACCGGAACTGATGAGCATGGACAGAAAATTCAGAGACTGGCAGAAGCTAAAGGTGTCACTCCAAAAGAATATGTAGATGAAATAGTAGATGGAATAAAAGAACTCTGGAAAATGATGAATATAAGTTATGATAAGTTTATAAGGACTACTGATGATTATCATGTTGAAGCAGTTCAAAAAATATTCAAAAAATTATATGATCAGGGGGATATATATAAAAGTGAGTATGAAGGCTGGTATTGTACTCCCTGTGAGTCTTTCTGGACCGAGACTCAGCTGATTGATGGAAATTGTCCGGACTGCGGGAGACCTGTGGAAAAGGCAAAGGAGGAAGCGTATTTTTTTAAGATGTCAAAATATGCACCAAAACTTATAAAATATATTGAAGAACATCCTGAATTTATACAGCCTGAATCAAGAAAGAATGAAATGATAAATAATTTTTTAAAGCCGGGACTTCAGGACCTGTGCGTATCAAGAACTTCATTTGATTGGGGGATTCCAGTAACTTTTGATGATAAGCATGTTGTATATGTATGGATAGATGCACTTGCAAACTATATAACTGCACTTGGATATGGAAGCAGTAATACGGAAAAATTTAAAAAATACTGGCCGGCAGATTTACATCTGGTTGGAAAAGATATACTTAGATTTCATACTATATACTGGCCTATAATGCTTATGGCACTTGAATTGCCAATTCCAAAACAGGTATTCGGGCATGGCTGGCTTTTGGTAGATGGCGGTAAAATGTCAAAATCCAAAGGAAATGTAGTAGATCCTGTAATTCTGGTAAATAATTTTGGAACTGATCCCGTACGATATTACCTTCTCAGGGAAATACCATTTGGAGCCGATGGATTATTCAACAATGAAATATTCATAAACAAAATAAATTCTGATCTTGCCAATGATCTTGGAAATCTGCTTTCCAGGACATGTGCCATGATAGATAAGTATTTTCAGGGTGTAATACCGGAAGCTTTTGAAGAAGATCCTGTAGATAAGAAACTCAAGGATCTGGCAATAAAAGTTCCGAAGAGAGTGGAAAACAGCATGAATTTACTTAGGATACCAGAAGCCCTGGACAGTATATGGGAACTTATAGGGCGATCAAATAAATATATTGATGAAACTATGCCGTGGATACTGGCAAGAGATGAGAGCAAGAAAAAAAGACTTGGAACAGTGCTCTATAATCTAGTAGAAAGCATAAGAATAATTTCTGTCTGTATTTCTTCATTCCTGCCGGATACGAGTAAAAAGATAAATAAACAACTGAATATAGAAGCTGTATCGTGGGATAGCATAGGCCATTTTGGAGGAACAAAATCCGGAAACAGGATAAATAGAGGGAATCCGCTGTTTCCTAGGATAGATGTAGATGAAAAGATAGAAGAACTAAACAGATTGAAGGAACAGCAAAAAACATCCAGGAATGTCAATATAACTCCCATAAAAGATGAAATAAGTATAGATGATTTTGACAAGTTGGATTTAAGAGTAGCCAAAGTCATCAAATGTGATTCGATAAAGGGTTCAAACAAACTCCTTAAATTCAAGGTTGATTTGGGTGGTGAAGAAAGGCAGATAGTGTCTGGAATTGCAAAATATTATAAGCCGCAGGATCTTGTAGGCAAATTTGTAATAGTGGTTGCAAATTTGAAACCTATCAAGCTGAAAGGTGAGATTTCACAGGGAATGATACTTTCAGCTGCATCTGATGATGAGAGCAAATTGTTTACTGCTACTATATCGGGAGAACTGAATACGGGAAGTGTTGTAAGATAAAAAAAGGATTCAGCGATGAATCCTTTTTTATATGTATTAAAATTAATTCTATCTGTACACAGCTTCCCAGATTTCTTTTTCTACAGCTTCCCTGGCATCAGTTATAGGATTGCAATTTATACCTTGTTTAACGGCTTCCTCTACAACAGCAATTGCAACAAGCTTGGAAGCTTCCCTGAGTTTCTCTACAGGAGGCAGAATAGGCGAACCCGGTTTGGAAAGGTCCTGAAGAGAAGCTATGCCATGTGCGGCAGCAGACAGCATACCATCTGTGACTACCTTTGATTTTGCAACTATTATTCCAAGACCAAGTCCTGGATAAAGTAGTGCATTGTTGGCCTGACCTATTGTATAAGTAACTCCATTAAATTTTACAGGATCGGATGGACTGCCTGTAACTACCAATGCCCTGCCATTACTCCATTTTATCATATCCTCGGCAGTTGCTTCACAGAGTTTTGTAGGATTTGAAATAGGCATAATGGCAGGCCTTTCATTTATTTCGGCCATAGCTTTTACGACCTGTTCTGTAAATGCTCCATGTACTCCCGAAGTTCCGATAAGTACAGTAGGTTTGACTGCTTTAATTATTTCAGCCAGATCAGTCAATGCATCTTTGAATTCACCCTTTGCCCTTGCATATTTTTTCTGTCCTTCTGTAAGGTCATCCATATCTTCAGTCAGCAATCCCTGACGATCTACAAGGTAAAAATGCTTTTTGGCTTCTTCTTCTGACAAGCCGACCCGGACTTTCTCGATAAATATCTGATCGGATACGCCTACACCAGCCGTACCGCCCCCAAATACCAATATTTTATGGTCCTTCACGGGTATGTTGGTAACTTTAGCTATTGCATTCATAGCTGACACCATCATTACCCCGGTACCTTGAATATCGTCATTGAAGGTACATATCCTTGATCTGTATTTTTCAAGTATTTTTCTGGCATTTCTACGGCCAAAATCTTCCCAGTGTATGAGAACCTCAGGGAAAAGTTCGGTACATGCCTTTACGAATTCATCTATAAAGTTATAATATTTTTCTCCCGTAATTCTTTTATGGCGTGTTCCAACATACATTGGATCATTCAAAAGTTTTTCGTTGTTGGTTCCTGCATCTATCACTACAGGAAGGACATTTCGAGGATTGATACCTGCAGCAACAGTATAAACTGCAAGCTTTCCAACTGATATGTCTACACCTTGTATGCCCCAGTCACCTATTCCAAGAACCCCTTCGCCATCTGTTACCACAATCAATTTTATTTCATCCAGATCTTTTAGTGATGCTGAAATAGATTTTTTTATATCTTCAGGATGATCTGCGGAGAGAAATACTGCATCCTTGGGGGTACTGTAATTTCTGGAATAACTTATCACTGCATCACCTATAGTGGGAGTATAGATTATTGGCAGAAATTCAGTGATGTGCTTTCCAACTAGGTAGTAGAACAATGTTCTGTTTGTATCATATATGTTCATCAGATAAATATGTTTTTCGAGATTATCATCGAAATTCTTGGATCTCTCATAGGCCGCTTTTTCCTGCTCATCTATTGTTCTGAACGTATTTGGTATAAGTCCTGTAAGTTCATATTTAATTCTTTCTTCCTTTGTAAAGGCAGTTCCCTTGTTTAAAAATGGATTTCTCAATAGTGCCTGGCCTTCTAGACTGGTCATTTGTAAAAAACACTCCTTTATTTTATATTTTAAATTGATACTGCATATAATAATTTTTTATTAAATTCAAGAAACCTGCTTAAAGTATATAAACAAGTATACTATTTTATCAATGAAATTCAAACCATATTAAGTTATAATGGTACTTATATTATTGAATAATTGTTGTGAAAAGGAGAAACTTAACATGGAGTTTAATGTATTTGACGCCCATGCGCATTATGATGATGAGCAATTTGACATGGACAGGGAAAAGCTTATAAAAGAACTTTCACAAAATGGAGTTATAGGGGTATTAAATTGCGGCTCATCCATAGAGGGAGCAAGACATTCAGTAGAACTTGCCGACAAGTATGATATTTTTTATGCTGCAGTTGGAATACATCCTGAATTTTCAGATAAATTTTCAGAGGATGTTTCTAAGGAAGTTGTAAGCCTGGCTAAAAATCCCAGGGTTAGAGCAATTGGAGAAATCGGACTTGATTATTACTATAAAGAGAATCCTCCTGCAGATGCACAGAAGAAAGCTTTTATAAGGCAGATGGAAATTGCAAGAGAATTGAAGCTTCCTGTAATTATACATGACAGGGAAGCTCATGGAGATACTTTGGAAATAATAAAAAGTTTCAAGGACGTAAGAGGGGAGATACACTGCTTTTCCGGGAGTGTTGAATTTGCCAGAGAATGTCTTAAACTCGGATATTACATAGGATTTACAGGTGTTGTCACCTTCAAAAATGCAAAAAAGATAGTGGAAGTGGCAAGAGAAGTTCCGCTGGATAGAATACTTGTAGAAACGGACTGCCCATATATGGCGCCTGTTCCATTTAGAGGAAAAAGAAATAGATCTGAGTATATAGAGTTTATTATAAAAAGAATAGGGTATATAAAGAATGTGGACAGTAGAAAATTAAGCGATATAACTATTTCAAATATCAAAAACTTGCTTAATCTAAGAAAATAGTGTAAAATGATAAGAAATTTGTTTTAGTAATTAAATATTAACTTTAAGCATAGTTTTATAATAGAATGATTTTATAGGCTATGCTAGTTTTCACCTGTTGAATATCCATGGGTTGTCTGCTATGTGATAAATAATCTTGGACTCATAAATAATTATCTTATTATTTTATGCATAGTATGCATTTTAGCAGTTAAAATTGAGTGATCATTTGACACAAATAAACTTTAAGTTTATAATTTTGTGCATCGCTCTACCCAGAGGAGGTATTTTTTATGGTGAAAAAGTTGAAGCCATACTTAGACAAATATTTTTCCAATGGTCCTAGAACAGCATCAGTTGTTATAATTGTATTGGTAGTAATCTTGATTGCAGTGGTTTTTAATATGAGAAAAACAGTAGTAATTTCAATAGACGGTAGTAATAGAAAGATAACTACATTTAGTAATACTTATTCCAAAGTATTGGATGATAATAAAATTAAAGTAGGACCCAAGGACAAGGTAACACCCAGTCTGAATAGTAGAATCTATGATAATGGAAAGTTATCCATTAAGAGGGCTGTCAAAATAGGCATTCATGTTGATGGAAAGGAACTTACAGTGAATTCTGCTGAAGATAATGTATTTGATATGTTGAAGTCAGAGAAAATCAAATTAAATAATCTTGATAGAATTTCCCCAGGTGGGGATGCTAAGTTGAAAAATGGGCTGAATGTAGTTGTGACTAGGGTGGAATGTAAGGACATAAAAGAAACTGGACCTATAAAATATGATACAATTTTTAAAAATGATGAAAGTATGCAGAATGGAAGTAAGAAAGTTCTGCAAAAAGGACAAAATGGTGAAAAAGAGACTGTAACTAGAGTTATATATGAAAATGGAAAGGAGACCTCAAGAAGGATAATAAGGCAGATAGTTAAAAGGCAGCCGGTGCAAAAGGTTGTTGCTATAGGAGCGATACCAAATCATAGTCTTTCGAGGGGCGGGAATTTTTCCAATGTCAGATTATTGAAAATGAGGGCTACTGCATATACTGCAGATTATGCCAGTACAGGCAAAAGACCTGGAGATTCAGGATTTGGCATAACGGCTACAGGTACTCTGGCAAGAAGAAGTGATTATAGTAGTTCGGTGGCGGTTGATCCTAGAGTGATACCACTTGGTACAAAACTCTATGTAGATGGATATGGATATGCCATAGCGGAGGATACAGGTGGTGCAATCAAGGGGAATAGGATAGACTTGTTCTTTAATTCCAGTTGTGAGGCAACTAACTGGGGAGTAAAGTGGGTCAATGTATATGTCGCCGAGTAGGAGCTTTTTGCTCCTATTTTTTTCATTTTAATTTTAAGGATTTGTGGAGGGTTGATTTTATATGATTAAGGAAGTCATAGTAGTTGAGGGCAGGGATGATGTAATTGCTGTAAAGAGAGCGGTGGATGCTGAATTGATAGCAGTAGGCGGTTTTGGGATAAACAGCCGGGTGATTGATAAGATAAGAGAGGCGCAGAAGAGACAGGGAGTAATAGTGTTTACAGACCCTGATTTTGCAGGTGAAAAAATCAGAAGAATTATTTCAAAGAGAGTAAAAAATATAAAACACGCATACATATCACAAAAAGATGGTACAAAAAATGGGGATATAGGTGTTGAAAATGCCTCGCCTGAGATTATAAGAACGGCACTTAAAAATGCCAGATGTGAAGAAAAAGAGAAGAGAAATGAATTTAACATGGATGATATGATTTTTTTCGGACTTACGGGGAATAAAAAATCAAAGGAAAAGAGAGATGCACTGGGCAAGGAACTTGGTATAGGATATGCTAATACTTCTCAATTTTTAAAGAGATTGAATAATTATGGAATCACAAAGGATGAATTTAGAAGAGCTATAAACAAGATAAACAAATGTGGGGAGATATGATATGAAGGAATTTTCTGCGAAAGATATTGTAAGTAAGCATGGGTTTAGATTCTCAAAGAGTTTGGGTCAAAATTTTTTGGTGGATAATTCAGTGCTGGATGATATACTGGCCAATTCAGAAGTATCCGATAAAGATCTGGTTGTAGAAATAGGACCGGGAGTTGGTACACTTACAAATAGGCTGTTAAAAATGGCAAATAGAGTATGTGCAATAGAGTTGGATTCAAATTTGATTCCCATTCTGGAAGAAGAACTAAAGGATTTTTCAAATCTTGAATTGATACATGGAGATGCTTTAAAAGTAGATTTTTCACAATTGACAAAGGGTTATGACAGTGTAAAATTTGTAGCAAATCTCCCATATTATATTACTACACCTATTATATCAAGAATTTTAAATGATAATATTGAATTTGATTCCATGATAGTGATGATTCAAAAAGAAGTTGGAGAGAGGATAGCGGCAGAACCAAATTGTAAGCAATATGGAGCAATATCTGTTTTGGTACAGTATTACTGTGATGTACATATTATTAGAAAGGTAAGCCCACATTCTTTTATTCCAGTTCCAAAGGTTGATTCTATTGTAATAAAATTAAAAAAACTCCATGAGCCAAGGATAAAAGTAAGGGATAGGGAGTTATTTTTTAAAGTAGTAAGGCTGTCTTTTAATATGAGGCGGAAAACCTTATGGAATGCCTTGAAGCCGATAAAAATTCCCAAAATGGATATGGAATCCGTGTTTAAAATTTCAGGTATTGATCAAAGGCGTAGAGGTGAAACACTTTCTCTCGAAGAATTCGGGAAATTATCTGATTGTATATACGAGTTATTATAATTAAATTTATATAAATAAAAAGTAATTGTTCACTTTTTGAAGATTGCCTCATATATTATAATGAATAAAATATATGGAGGTATGGAAAAATTGGCACAAAAAAAGAGTTATAGTAGATACTTTATAATATTGCAGGAAGACGAAAAGGGATACTCTTTAGCTTCTGATAAAATAGCCTCGGGATATGCCAAATTGGAGACCAAAAGTGATAAATGTAAAATATCCTATTATGTACAGAATTTAAAAAAAGATAAAACCCCGTACTACATGATACTTATATGCAATAAAAAAGATACGAAAAAAATAATCAATATCGGTGAAATGAACATAGATGATTATGGGAGAGCAGATATAAGTTATGAATATCCTATAAGTAATATATCCAATAGTGGTATAGCTATAGATAGAGTATCTGGGGCGGCAGTTGTAAGAATTTTGGACAATAATGTAATATCTGTAATGAGTGGTTTTGCAAGCATGGAAGTCCCTGAATGGAAATCATTTGCTATTATAAAAAATAATGCTGAAGCTAAGAGCAAGTCAAAATCTGATTCAGATCAATCCAATAAGGACAAAAATGACAATAAAAAGGGCAAGAATCCTGAGAATAAAAGTATATTTGATAAATATGAAGAAAATATAGAAGCAAAAAAGAACAAGGATAAAGAGGATAAAAGTAAATCTCAATCGGATAATACAAAGGATGCGGAAAAGAAAAGCAAACCAGTTAAACAGAAGGAGAACCAGAAAGTTAAAAAAGAAGATAATAATGATAATCAAAAACAAAAGTCTGAGCAGCTTACAAATAAAATATCTGATTTTGTAGAAAATGAAGATAAGGAAAAATTGAAAAGAATTAAAAATTTACACATTGATGAAAACATAGAAGATGAGGAGATAGATGATAACGATAGAGAAGAAGATCAGGAAATATATATAGATAATTCATCTGCAGAATTTCAGAAAGATTATAGGAAATATAAAAATGAATCTAAAGATGATTTCTTTGAATCTCTGGTAGAGGGATTTAAAGAAACTTCCAATATAAGCAGGGAATTAAAAAGATGTAGATGGTATAGGATTCCTGCTGCTTCTATAGAGAATATGCGTGATATGACCAATTATAATAAATACACATTTGTATATTATCCTATGACCTCCTATTATAATTATATAGAAAATTACTGCCATTTCCTGCTTGGATATAAATATGATAAAAATGGCAATGTAAAATATATAGTTTACGGAATACCAGGTACAAAAGATAAAGAAGAACAGCCTTATGGAGGTAGATCTGGCTTTGTAACATGGATTCCGCAGAAAAATAAAAGTAAGTTAGGATACTGGCTTATGTTTTATGATTTTAGAACAGGAACTGTTGATATTCCTGTAAAAGACAACAGCATATGCAGATAATAACAATAAGTAGGAAAAAATTAGGCACTGCAATAATCTTAATGGGAATTGTGGTTTTGGTTCTAGGATTTACAAAGAGCTTTAGTGGCAAGTTTACATCTTTAATTAAAAACGATACAAATTCTTTATCGGAGTATACGGAGTTGAATGGCAGGATAAAATATAAGTTCCCATCCAAGTGGCAGGTTAAAAAGCAGGATATATCAGGGAATGAAATATTATGTCATAGTGATTTCAGAAGTAATGATGGCAAGATAAGTGGATTTTTTCAGGTATGGACATTTAAAGGAGATTTAAAGACATTTTTAAAAAATAGCAAGATTATATCTGACAAGCAGAATTTATATAAGTACTATTCCCTAAAGGACATAGATTTAGATGGGAAAAGAGGGTATTTACTTAAATATAACATTACAAAACCGGTTGGTGACAGTTATATAGGTGAAGAATACTTTATAGAAAATGGCAATGAATTTTGCAGATTTTCTTTCTTTGTAAAAGAGAATGATTTTAAAGAAAATATGTCAAACATATTTAAAACTATAGTGGAAACTTTAAAGTACAATTGATACTCGCTTCCTTTCAAGTTTATTATTGAAAGGGAATTTTTTTTATTAAGTAATGTGTTATAATGTTGATTAGGATTTTGAGATTATAATATTCATGAAAGGAAGTAGTAGAAAATGAGTAACTGCAGTGATTGTCCAGGTAATTCAAATTGCAATGTAGATAATAAAAATAAATGTTCCAAGCTAGTCACCAAATTTGGACATATCAAACATATAATAGGAATAATGAGTGGAAAAGGTGGAGTTGGCAAGTCAACTATTACAGGATCACTTGCAATAAAGCTGACATATAAAGGATATAAGGTAGGTGTTCTGGATGGAGATATAACAGGACCGTCCATGCCGAGATTTTTTGGAATAAATAAAGATAGAGCAAAGATAACTGCCATAAATAACAGTCAGGATGTAAAGTTTTCTACTGTAAATACACCTTTGGGAATTGAAGTTATGTCGCTGAATCTCTTAACAGAAAAAGAAGAACAGCCGGTTATATGGAGAGGTCCTGTAATTACAGGGGTACTAACACAGATGTATTCCGATACTGAATGGGGTGACCTGGATTATCTTTTGATAGATATGCCGCCGGGAACAGGAGATGTGGCACTTACTATAATGCAGGATATACCTTTAGAAGGGATTGTAATTGTATCAACTCCGCAGGACATGGTGTCAATGATAGTCAAGAAGGTTGTTATAATGGCGGAAAAGATGAATATAAATATAATTGGGGCAGTAGAAAATATGTCTTATGTAAAATGTAAAAATTGCAATGAAAAGATAAGACTATTTAGTAAAAAGTCTGCAGATGAGCAAGCAGCATATCTCGGACTGCCACTTCTTGATGAAATACCAATGGATTTGGAACTTGTAGATAAAATGGAGGATGGAAAAGTTGAGGAGTACATATCCAAATCTCCAGATTATAATACGTTAGTTGATAATTTCATGTCAAGATTAAAGCTATAGAATTACTTTGTGAATATATGTATATTCCTGATAAGATTGACAAATAATTATATTGTTAATTTTATTAGGAAAGTGGTGAATATTCATGATAGCAATAGTAGATAAGGATACCTGTATAGGTTGCGGCATGTGTCCAAGTGAGTGTCCGGAAGTATTTACAATGGAGGATGACGGGAAGGCCGGTACTTTGGTAAGTGAAGTACCAGATACTTCAGAGGACTCAGCTGAAGATGCAAGAGATGGTTGCCCTGTGAATGCCATATCCATAGAAGAGTAATTTTATAGAGTAAATTTAAAAGGGATATACTGCAATCGAAATTATGCAGCAGTCCCTTTTAAATTTACTATTTAATAGAATTGTTGAGAGTATCTTTCTTTAAAATGGATTCAAGATGCTGGAGAGGAAGAGCAGCCATTATAACTATGCATATGATTCCTTCTATAAGCATAAAGCTTCCATTTAACGATAGTGAATAGATTACAGGGGACATCCCCTTTGGGGCAAAGCTCCCGAAAAATAAAATCCCAGATATAAAATGACATATAAACCTCATAAATATGGCGGAAGCCGTACCAAGTAGTTTATGACTTCTGAAATAACCGGTGATGCCAAGTGCCATGAAAGGGAGTGGATAATCAAATAGAACTTGTACAGGTTGAAGTATGTATGGATCCAGAATCAAGGTTATGATTCCATATAAAAATCCAGTTAGGAAACCTACTTCAGGTCCATATAAAAATGCCATGAGCAGTATTGGAACCATACTTCCGAGAGTTATACTTCCTCCCTGGGGAAAATGGTATATTCTAAATACCTTAAGTATAGTAGCTAGAGCTAAGGCAATACCTATTTGAGTTATGAGCTGGGTTGTAAAATGTATTTTTTTAATTCTGGCAATAAATAAAATAAATGCGATTAAAGCTATAAGTGCAAATATGGAACTTGGATGAGAACTTATCTCTGTAAGATTTTTTAGTAATGACATAATAAAAAATACCTCCTTGCATCGTTATAATTATAATACATAAATGTAGGTACATCAACAAATAGGAGGTGTTGATACATTTATAAAACTTTTTCCTGTCATCTTAGTTTGAAATGGTTCTATATTTATTTTATCACCTGTCCTGGAATTATAGGGCAATTGTGACATTGCAATGTTTAATATTGTTCCATCTGCAAGAGCTATCACAGCTTCTGTAGAAGTTGTATCTATTATCTGTCCCTTCATTGTTTTCATCCTCCCTAAGTAAGATATGATTTTTAATTGATCAAATAGTGTAGTATAATATTATTCTGTCAAATATATATTTAATTATTCTATATAAAGTAGTATAATTACATTGTTACACAATATATAGTGCTTAGGAGGAATTGTATATGCTACATGTTGTAAAAAGAGATGGAAGAAAAGTAGAGTTTAATTCTATTAAAATAACTAACGCAATAAAGGGAGCTTCTGACGAGATAGGTTATGATTTAAAAGAGAGTGAATTTATAGATCTGACTCAGGAGGTTATAAAATATATAGAAAATTTGAATTTGGAGGAAATAAATGTTGAAGATATACAGAATATAGTTGAAGAAGTTCTTATGAAACGGAAATATACTGAAATAGGATTTGCTTATTCCAATTATAGAAGAGACAGAAACAATATAAGGGAAATAAAGTCAGATCTTATGAAGGCTATTGATAAAATAGGAATAGAGACGGATAGAGATAATGCAAATGTGGGAAATAATTATAGTTCCAAACTTCTAAGAATAGCAAGTGAATCAAACAAGTGGCATAATCTGGCTAAGATGCCCAAATATCTGGCAAAAGCCCATGAAAACGGAGATGTATATTATCATGATCTTGATTCTTATAATTTAAGTGTCAATTGCCTGCATATACCTACAAGAGAAGTGCTTTTAAATGGCTTTAATACCGGATATGGATATATTAGACATCCAAAGAGAATAGAATCAGCAGCTGAACTCTCATGCATATTGCTTCAATCATCGCAAAATGACATGTTTGGAGGACAATCTCATCCTGATTTTGACAATGATATGTCTATTTTTATAGAACCTACCAGGCAGGAAATAGTAAAAGATTTAAGAGAACTTGGCATAAAAGAAAGCAGGATAACTGAAATATCAGAGAAAAAGCTTAGAAGAAGTATAGAACAGGCTATGCAGGGAATAATTTACAATTTAAATACCATGCACTCCAGGGCGGGTTCCCAGGTACCATTTAGTTCCATTAATTTAGGCGTACCTAGAACCAAGGATTCAGCACTTATATGTGAGGTATTTCTCACCGAATATGAAAAGGGACTTGGACAAGGTGAGCAGCCTATATTTCCCAATATAATATTTAGAGTGAAAGATGGCGTGAACAAAAAAGAAGGAGATCCTTATTATTATTTATTCAGAATTGCCTGCAGAGTGGCAGCAAAAAGAATGAATCCTACTTTTATGAATATGGATGCTGATTTCAATAAATTTTATTATGATAAGGGTGTAATTCCATCGACTATGGGATGCAGAACCTATGTATGTTCCAATGTAAATGGTGAGCCGGGTCCCAAGGGAAGAGGAAATATAGCTCCAACAACAATTAATCTTCCAAGAATAGCTATCATATCCAAGGGAAATTTGGATAAATTCTTCAAGCTTTTAGATGATAGACTGAATTTATCTAGAGAATCATTGATGCACAGGTACGGTACCCTGAAGAAATTGAGGGTAAAAGATCTTCCTTTCGTTGCAGGACAGAAACTTATGAAAGGTGCTGAGAATCTAAAAGAGGAGGATTCAATAGAACCTATATTAAAGCAGGGAACATGGGCAATAGGATTTATCGGGCTTGCGGAAGCTCTTACAGCACTTACGGGGAAACATCATGGAGAAAGTGAAGAAGCAAGAAAACTCGGGCTGAAAATTGTAAATTATATCAGGAATTATACGGACAAACTTACAGATGAAACTCATCTCAATTGGAGCTGTTATGCTACTCCGGCAGAAGGATTGAGCGGCAAATTCATAGTCAAAGATAAAAAGATATTTGGTGAGATTAAAGGGGTTACAGATAAAGACTATTATACTAATTCCTATCATATACCTGTAAACTTTCCTATATCAATAAAGGACAAAATTGATATTGAAGCTCCATATCATAAATTATGTAATGGAGGACATATAAGTTATATAGAAATTGATGACTATCCGTCGGAAGATGTAGTTTATGATATAATAAATTATGCTTATACTAAAACCAACATAAGCTATATAGGTATAAATTTTCACATAAGATACTGCAGGGACTGTGGAACCTATATGCATGATGAAAGTATCTGTCCTAAATGTGGGAGCACTAATATTCAAGGCATATCCAGAGTTACAGGATATCTTTCTCTGGATGAGAGATTTGGAGAAGGAAAAGTGGCTGAGAGAAAAGACAGGATATCACAGGCTACAGGAAAAAGAGTTTATTTTTAATATGGGAGAAATATTATGAAAGATAAATTTGTGAGATTGGCAGGAATTGCCTATGAGAGTCTGGCAAACGGGCCCGGACTTAGAAGAGTATTTTTTGCTCAGGGATGTGCCCATAACTGTAAAGGCTGTTTTAATCCATCCACGCATGATTTTAAAAGTGGTCAATTAAAAAATATAGATGATTTAGTTCATGATGTTTCTGAGAATCCTTTGATAAAAGGGGTTACCTTTTCAGGAGGGGATCCATTTTATCAGGCAGAGGCTTTTGGATACATGGCGGAGAAAATTAAAAAACTTAAATTGAACATATGGTGCTATACAGGATATAAATTTGAGTATATACTAGATAATATGAAGAGAGAATCCGGTAGTATAAATCTTCTTAAAAATATAGATGTACTTGTAGATGGAAAGTTTGAGAAGGATAAAATGGATACCTCACTTAGGTTTAGAGGTTCCAGTAATCAGAGAATTATAGACGTGCAAGCAAGTTTCAAATCAAAAAACATAATATTAATGGAATTTTAATACTTCATGTGAGGAAGTGATATTATGGAAAGTAATTCAGAAATAGAAGTCTGTTCTTGTAATGAAATTCATGAGGAATGCATAGATGTTGTTAAGAATAGTATGCTTCCCGAAGAGATTTTTTTAAAGTTATCTTCTCTATTTAAAGTTTTAGGAGATAATACTAGGATAAAGATAATATATGCTTTGTTTAAAAAGGAATTATGTGTGTGTGATATTGTAGCTGTACTTAATATGAGTCAATCTGCTATATCACACCAACTAAGTATATTAAAGTCAGCACATCTTGTAAAGTTTAGAAAAGAAGGGAAACTTGTGTATTACTCTTTGGACGATCAACATATAAATCAATTGTTCAATGCAGGACTGGAACATGTAGAGCATAGCTGAAACTATCTGTGTAAATTTACACAGATAGTTTCATTTTGTGTACTCTAATATCTGAACCTTATTTGAACAGGTTGGTTTTTCATTCAAATCTAAAAAATTACATCCTATATTTTCAATATTTTTGGCATATTTCAAAAAGGTTTCAAGTCCGTCCAGTTCAAAAGACAAGAGAGGTGTTTTATAATGCATAGGTATTACTATATGCGGGTTTATTAGAGAGGACACTTTTGCAGCTTCTTTACCGTCTATAGTAAAATTGCCACCTACAGGAACAAAGAGCACATCTATATTTCCAAGTGCTGAAATTTCATCTTCTGACAGTATGTATCCCAGGTCGCCAAGATGGCAGAGTCTATAATTATCCATCTCTATTATGAAAATTATATTTTTACCTCTTTTAGCACCTTTTACTTTATCATGATAAGATGGTATACCTGTTATGGAAATTTCTTCAAAATTGAAATGACCTGTTTTATCTATAATATTTTCACAATTTAAATTTTCAACATAGTCATGATCAAAATGATGATGGCTTATTGTTACAATATCAACATTTCCTTTAAATACTTTATAGCCTACGGTATTATCATAAGGATCTGTCAATACTTTTTTACCATTTGAATTTTCAAGTATAAAGCTGGAATGGGCAAGATATGTTATTTTCATAGAGACTACCTCCTACTATAATTTTACAAGTATTATAACATATTTTTTAATCTACAGTTAGGAAAAATGATGGGTTGTAGTGTAATTTTAGCAGATTTTATACTATAATAAAGTTGTATAAAATAATTCTGGTGTAAAAGAGGTGATTATTTGAAAAAAAGTAATTTCTATAATATTTTTGTAATTTTGACATTCATATTTCTTTTCCTTATATCTTTTAAATCCGGTGTGTATGCTGCAGGTAATTTTGATGGAGCAACTATAGGAAACAATGTAGAAATTAGTAAAGTATGGAAGATAACCTTTAATAAGGAATTGGATGAAAGCAGTGTAGATAGTTCAACCATAGTGGTTAAAGATTCAAGTGGTAATGTTGTTCAAACTAATCTGACTGTTGAAGATAATGGATGTATTGTAGATATTGTACCAGTTGGAAATTATCAATATGGACAAGCATACGATGTAACTATTAAAAGTGGTATCAAAACTATGGCTGGAGATGTACTTAAGAAAGATGTTAATGTAAAATTCTATACAAAAAAACAGGATTCATCCAATGGAAATAATTCAAATGGTAAATATACTGTTACAATTGATGCATCCCATGGAGGAGATGACAGTGGGGGAATATCTGATTCAGGAGTAAAGGAAAAGGACATAAACCTGTCAGTTGCTCTAAAAACAGGAGAGATACTTAAAAAAAATGGAGTGAATGTAGTTTATACACGAACTGGTGATGAGCAAAAGGATGTACAATCCCGTGTAGATATTGCAAATAAGGCCGATTCCAATGAGCTTATAAGTATACATACAAATGCATATTCAGGCAATAAGGATGTAAAGGGAATAGAAACGTATTACTCAACATCTGTTTCTCAATCTAAAGATATAGCTCAAAGTATTCAGAAACAACTTGTAGATTCTACAGGATCTGCAGATAGAGGCATAAAAGAAGGTCAGGCAAGTCAAGAATTGTTGAACAAGTCGAAAATACCGTCGGTTATGGTATATTTGGGCTTTATAACAAATCAATCGGAAAGCGATTTGATGGCTGCTTCTGATTTTCAGGACAAGAGTGCTGCGGCTATTGCAAATGGTATATTACAATCTTTAAATATGATAGGTCAAAATCCTGCTGATAATCAAGACAAACCGCAGGCACCAAATAAACCTTCAGACTCAAATAGGCCGGTAATAGTGCTGGATCCAGGTCATGGAATAGGTGATGATGTAGGCTCCAGTGGAAATGGATACCAGGAGGATGACGTTACATTGAGTGTAGCATTGAAAACCGGTGAAATATTAGAGAAAAACGGAGTGAATGTAATTTATACGAGAACAAAGGATGAAAGAAAAACAAGCTCACTTACTGTTACTCAAAGTCTTCAGAGAAGGTGTGATACTGCCAATAATTCAGGAGCTAAATATATGGTATCCATTCATACAAATGCTTTTAGCAGCAATGCTGCAGAAGGTACTGAAACTCTCTATTATACAGGAAACAGCGAAGGACAGAGATTGGCATCACTTATTCAGAGCAGCCTTGTAAGTGCGCTTGGGACTTACAATAGGGGATTAAAGGATGGCAGCTGGTTGTATGTAACAAAAAATACAACTATGACTACTGTACTTACAGAGCTGGGATTTTTGACAAATTCCAAGGACGCATCGATTCTTGGAACTGATGCAGGAAGACAGAAGGCAGCACAGGGCTTAGCCAATGGTATACTAAAAGCATTGGGGATGTTGTAAAAATTTTGCTAAAAAATTTGACAATAAAAAAAGTGTATAATATAATAGTAAAGAATTATACACATTTCATAGTATGTTAAAGACTTTGACCAGGAGGAGTACTTTAGTTTTATCACTAAAAGAGAGCAAATGTAATGGTGTAAATTTGCAGGAAAACTTGGGGAATATCACCTGGGAGTTAAAAATCTGAACGGCTGGTACTGAGCTTAATAAGTTTTTTCGTATTTCCGCGTTAAGGAAACTTATTGTATTTATGTTTTAGAGATTTAAGTCATAGGTGGTACAGCGGATTCAACTTCGTCCTATTTTGGGGATGAAGTTTTTTATTTTGATAGTAGTTATATATGTAGAGAGGAGCTAAACTATGTATAAAAAGATTGATAATTCCAAGAATTTTATTGACAGGGAAAAAGACGTTGTGGATTTTTGGAAAAAAAATAAAATTGTTGAAAAGAACTTTGAACTGAACAGGGACGGAGAGTATTTTACTTTTTATGATGGTCCCCCGACTGCAAATGGTGATCCACATATAGGACACGTTTTAACAAGAGTCATGAAGGACTTTATAATAAGATACAAGATTATGAAGGGCTACAATGTGCTGAGAAAGGCCGGATGGGATACTCATGGACTCCCGGTTGAACTTGAAGTGGAAAAGAAACTCGGCATATCCGGGAAACCCCAAATTGAAGAGTATGGTGTTGAAAAATTCATAAAAAAATGCAAGGACAGTGTATTTACTTATATAAGTGAATGGAAGGAAATGTCTGACAGAATAGGTTTTTGGGTAGACATGGATAATCCTTACGTAACTTACCATAATGATTATATAGAATCAGAGTGGTGGGCATTAAAAAAAATTTGGGATAAAGGTTTATTGTATAAAGGATATAAGGTAGTTCCATACTGTCCCAGATGTGGAACGGCGCTTTCATCCCACGAGGTTTCTCAGGGTTATAAGGATGTAAAGGAAACATCGGTATATGTTAAATTTAAACTCAAAAATTTTGATAAATATATGCTTGCATGGACTACTACACCATGGACACTTCCTAACAATATGGCCCTTGCAGTAAACAAGAGCTATGATTATGCAGAAGTGGTAAACAAAGGTGAACACCTGATACTTGCAGAAGCTCTTCTTGGCAAACTCGAGGATGAGTATGAAATAGTAAAAAAATTCAAGGGTGAAGAACTTTTGGACCTGGAGTATGAACCTATGTTCAGATTCGCCAAATTTGAGGGCAAAGCTCATTATGTAGTACACGGAGATTATGTAACACTTACAGATGGAACAGGTATAGTGCATACAGCTCCAGCCTTTGGTGAAGACGACAGCAATGTATGTAAAAAATATAATATACCTGTTGTGAACTCTGTAGATACACAGGGAAAGTACAAGGATGAAGTTACTCCATGGAAGGGCTTATTTGTCAAAGATGCAGACCCTAAAATAATAGAATATCTAAAAGAAAATAACATTCTTTATAAATCTGAAAAATTTACTCATTCATATCCGTTTTGCTGGAGATGTGATACTCCGCTTTTATATTATCCAAGAAGGACCTGGTTTATAAAGATGTCTTCCATGCGGGATGAACTAGTGAAAAATACAAACAACACCAATTGGTATCCAGACAATATAAGAACTGGAAGATTCGGTAAGTTTGTTGAAGGTGTTATAGATTGGAACTTGAGCAGGGAGAGATATTGGGGAACACCACTTCCAATATGGGAATGTGAATGTGGACACAAAGAATGTATTGGAAGTATAGAAGAACTCAAGGAAAAAGGGATTAATGTTCCAGAAAATATAGAACTGCACAAACCATATATAGATGAGGTGAAATTGAAATGTCCTCACTGCGGCAAAGAGATGAAAAGAGTAAGTGAAGTTATAGATTGTTGGTTTGATTCCGGTTCCATGCCCTTTGCACAACATCACTATCCTTTTGAAAACAAGGAACTATTTGAGAAGAATTTCCCGGCACAGTATATAACTGAGGCGGTAGATCAGACAAGAGGATGGTTCTATACTCTTATGGCAATATCTACAGTTCTGTTTGACAGGAGTCCATTCCAGAATTGTATGGTATTAGGTCATGTGCTTGATAAGCATGGACTTAAAATGTCAAAACACAAAGGCAATGTATTAAGCCCAACTGTAGTTCTGAATAATGAGGGTGCGGATGCCACAAGATGGTATTTTTATACTTCCAGTGCTCCATGGCTTCCTTCGAGATTTTATGAAGAAGCAGTACAGGACAGTCAGAGAAAATTTCTAGGGACACTTTGGAATGTGTATTCATTTTATGTACTGTATGCTGAACTGGATGAATTTAATCCGCTTGACTACAAGGGTTTTGTATCTGAAAATATAATGGATAAATGGATAATATCAAGGCTGAACTCTCTCATAAAGCAGACAGAGCATCATTTGGACCATTATGAAGTTACCCAGGCAGCAGTAAATATAGGAGAATTCGTAGACAGTCTTTCAAACTGGTATGTGAGAATAAATAGATCCAGATTCTGGAGCTCTGAACTGACAGAGGATAAAATAGGAGCATATGTTACTTTGTATAATGTGCTCACTGTGATTACCAAAATTATAGCGCCATTTGTTCCATTTGTAGCAGAAGAAATTTATCAAAATTTATCAGCAAGTTTGGATAAGAATTCTGCTGAGAGTGTGCATTTATGCAAATGGCCTCAGTATGATGAGAACATAATAGATCATAAACTGGAAAAAGATATGGCAGAAGCTTATAATATAGTTAAGCTTGGAAGAAGTGCTAGAAATACTGCAAATATAAAGAACAGACAGCCGCTTTTAGAAATGCTGGTAAGTTTGGAAACACTTCCGGAATACTATGGAAATATAATTAAGGAAGAACTCAATATCAAAAATATAAGATTTGGTGCAGATCTATCCAAGTATGTTAATTTTGACATTAAGCCAAATCTGCCTGTGTTTGGGAAAAAGTACGGCAAACTTATTCCCGGTATAAGAAAAAGAATATCTTCTATGGATCAGATGGAACTTGCCCAAAACATAAAGAGTGGAAATTCGGTTGATATTGAGATTCAGGGACAAAAAATAAACTTGAATTCCGAAAATGTACTTGTCACAATGCAGGGACTGGAAGGCTTTGCATTTGCAGGAGAAGGCACGGTAGGAATAGTTCTTGAAACTACAATAACAGAAGAACTTAAAGAGGAAGGAAATCTAAGGGAGATGTTGAGCAAAATTCAGAATCTGAGAAAGGAAAGTGGTTTTGAAGTAGCCGACAATATAAAATTGTATGTTTCCGGGAACAACTATCTTGAGGATATAGTTAGAAAGTTTGAGGATCAGATAAAGAAAGAAACATTGTCTTTGAAAGTGGTATATGATGAAGAGAGAGAATACAATAATTATAAAATAAATGGAGAAGACTTTAAAATTGCAGTGGAAGTAGTTCATAATTAGATTTTATATTCATGGTTAAAGCAAATTACAATTATGATATAATTTATTATAGTTGTAATTTGTTTCATATATGGGTATATATTTCTGTTATAAAGGTTATTATTAAGTTAATAAAAGTACAAACTAACTTGTAATAGTTTGCTTTTATAAGTATAATTATAAAAAGAAATCGAATCGGTAGGTGAGGAAAATGGCAGCATCAATTAAAGATGTAGCTAGAGAAGCAGGGGTTTCTATAGCTACAGTTTCCAGAGTGTTAAATGATGTAGACGTTGTAAATGAAGATACTAAAAAAAAGGTACTCGAAGCTATAGCTAAATTGGGATATAGACCTAATATAATAGCAAGAAGTTTGAAAACTCAGAGGACGAAGACAATAGGTATTATAATACCAGACATATCAAACCAGTTCTATCCTGAAATTGTAAGAGGAGCAGAAGATGTAGCTAATATATATGATTATAACATAATGCTGTGTAATACCGATCTTGACTTTGAAAAGGAAATAGAATACTTGAGAGTCATGAAAGAAAAGATGGTAGATGGTATTTTATATATGAGTGCTTCTTTGGAACCGGCTATTTTGGAACTTATAAAGCAGCTCCAGCTTCCAATGGTATTGATAGAAACTGCAAATGATGAAGAGGATATACCAAGTGTTACTATTGACAATCAGAAGGCAGCTTATGATGGAGTGAGTTATTTGATCAAAAAAGGAAACAAAAAGGTGGCATATATAGGTGCCCATAAGGATGAAGCAAATGCAAATGCTATAAGATATGTTGGATATAAGCAGGCGCTTGAAGACAACAATCTAGAAGTCAATGATAATATTACCTGCTTTGGTTCATTAAAAGCCAAGGATGGATATGACGGTATAAATAAGATATTGGACAATGAAAGTATAGATTCTGTTTTCTGCTGCAGCGATGAGGTTGCCATGGGAGCCATAAATGCACTTAGGGATAGAAATATAAAGGTTCCAGATGATGTAGACGTAATGGGATTTGGAAATATATATTCTTCCGAAATATTCTATCCCAAGATAACTACGGTAGCACAACCTATGTATGATATGGGATCGGTAGGTATGAGAATGCTTATAAAGATAATAAATAAGAAAGATGTCAGCGTCAGAAAATATGTATTAGGATATTCTATAATAGAAAGGGATTCCTGTAAGAAATAAGTTTGTTATAATATTTATTTGCCAAATGTAATAAAAAGGGGAACTATTGGGAAGGAAAGATTTATGGTAGAAACATTGATAGATTTGGTTGTTATTGCATTGGATAAAACAGGATACATAGGAATTTTTATTGCCATGGCATTGGAAAGTGCATGTATACCTATACCTAGTGAAGCTATATTACCTTTTGGAGGATATCTGAGTTTTTCTGAACGTCTGAGTTTGCCTGCAGTTATAGTATTCGGGACATTGGGGGGAACCTTTGGATCGTGTATAGCCTATTATATAGGTAAAGCTGGAGGAAGACCTCTGGTGGAAAAGTATGCCGATAAACTCAGACTTTCTAAAGCACATATAAAAAAGAGTGATCATTATTTTAATAAATATGGAGATAGTATAGTATTTTTTTCAAGATTATTGCCTATAGTAAGAACTTTTATTTCGCTTCCGGCAGGAATTAGCAAAATGAACTTTAAAAAATTTACACTATATACACTTATGGGGTCGACTATATGGAGTATTATTCTGGCATTTGCAGGATATAAAATGGGTGAAAATTGGTCGCTGATACGTGAATGGTTTCATATTGCAGATATAGCATTGATTATTATAATAATTTTGCTGGTAGGGTATAAGCTGCTTATGAAGTTTGGGATAAAAAGAACATAAACACATATATGAGATTAAATAAAAGATGATTGTATTGCAAAATTTATTTTGTAGTAGGATCATCTTTTTTAATGTTTCTTGTAAATTTAGTCTGAAATTTGTATAACGATTTTTTTGTACGATTCACATATTAATGGTATAATTTAACATAAAAGGGAGTATATTAATTAGATTGAACAAATTCACTTTATGAATAGGAGGAAAATATGGATTATAGAGAGAAGATAGAAAAAATTTTTTTGTATTTATTAAGCTTGAAAAATATAAATGAAAAAACTATAAAGAGTGTGTATGATTATGATAAATTATATTGGGAAGAGGAATTCTTGAATTTACAAGGATGTATTATAAATAAAAAT
This sequence comes from Clostridium sp., assembly GCF_022482905.1. Classification (NCBI taxonomy): domain Bacteria; kingdom Bacillati; phylum Bacillota; class Clostridia; order Eubacteriales; family Clostridiaceae; genus Clostridium; species Clostridium sp. The sequence goes on along the minus strand of NZ_JAKVOI010000001.1, from coordinate 2,834,283 downwards.
CCCACTAATGATTTATGGATAGAAGTAAATAAAAATTGTGGTAAATTATATGATGATTTTTTCAAACTATATCAGCAAAATGAAAAACGTGGAGAAGATTTTGAAATAATATGTGGACATGGCCTTCTGTCATGGGGATTAAATAGCGGGAAAATTATTCATCCAGTACTTGAAACAAGAATGAAAATAGAATTTAATGCCTTGAAAAGAGCCTTTAGTTTGGTCCCTTCAGGCAAGACCAAATTTCAGTCAACTATATTTGAGGATTTGGATCAGACCGATTTGGAAAATATATTCAAGTTGGAAGATAAGATCAATAATATGAATGTAGATCCTAGAATCAAAGAGGAAATAAATGAAGCCTTTTCCGATATAATTTCTGGAGTTGGCAATGCGGGCAAAATTCAAGATGGGTATTTTTCCAAAGATAAAATTAAATTCTGTGAATTCCCCGTATTATATAATACTTTTGTTGTATTTGTACGAACAAACAATATGAAATTATGGCAGTCGGAGATTAATGATATACTTAAAAAGGTAAGAAATGGATGCTTCATACCTGAGACGGTCAAGGCCCTGGTTGGAGAAAATGTTGCAGATGAAAAAAATAAAGTTGAGGATATAGACGACTGGGAAAAAATATCTAAAAAGGTGTTATTTCCATTACCGGCAAATTCGGAACAAAAAGAGATAATAAAGAGAATATCTCAGAATTATGGAGTAGTAATGCAGGGGCCTCCAGGAACGGGAAAGAGCCACACTATAGTTAATTTAATATGTCATTTGCTTGCATATGGTAAAAGGATACTGGTTACAAGCCAGACCGACAGGGCATTGAGGGTACTCACCCAGAAGATGCCACCGGAGATAAAACCTCTTTGCATAAGCCTGCTTGGGAATGATTCCGAATCTTTTAAGGAATTAAATGAAACCGTGCGAAAAATAACAAACAATTTGTCTTTAGATCCTAAGAATGTGTACAAGGATATAGAGATACTGAACCATCAATTAAATTCTTGTGCAGATAATCAAAAATCACTTTATATGAAGTTAAAACAGGTTCAGGACATAGAAGGTCAAACAATAAATTATTCAGGACAAAAATATAGTTTGCTGGATATGGCAAAATGGGTAAAGAAGAATTCAGATAAATATTCATGGATACAGGATACGATAAATATAAAAAATGATATGCCGATTTCGATTGAAGAGTTTGATACGTTAAAAGATCTGTTGGATGAAGTTAGTAAGGAAGAAAAACATAAATTTGACAGTATAAAAAGTATAATAGAAAAATTGCCAGGGGAACAGGAAATCCATTCTAGTATAGAAAAATATAGAAAATTAAAATCACGTTACGAGAAGGATATGAAGAACATAAAGAACTGGCATATACCTAACAATGACAGATGTAATTATGAAGAACTTTTAAAGTCCATTGCAGATTGCAGAGACAATATAATTCAGCTTAAGGGAACAATGTGGGAAAATATATTCAAAAATTATAATAAGAATGAAGTCATAAAGCAGACATTTAAGGATTTGTATTATAAATCCTATAATTCCATGATGATGATTTCAAAAATATCCAATGAACTTAGAAGTCATGAAATCCGACTGCCAGAAGGAAATATGGACAAGTTTGCGCAGCATTTTAATATAATATACAAAGCTTTAGAAGACAAGAAAAAGATAGGAAGGTTATTTAGAATAATGCATTCTGAATGCAATTATATAATTCTTAAATGCAGTGTAGATGGAAGACCAATCTCTAATATGGATCAAGCTATTGTTGTAAAGCTGTTTCTTCAGAAAAAATCTATTTTGAGAGAATTAATAACCATGTGGAATAATACGATTGAAGACTATAGAACGAAAGATACTGATACTGGTGGAATTAATATATTTGAAATAGAGGAGAACTTAAAAAAGTTGAAACTCATTGTAAACTGGGAATCAGACTATAAGTCAAATATTTTGGATAAGCTAGGCAAAATAGCACTTCCAAAACCTATAGACTGGTACAATATAGAAACCTATTGCTGCTTAACTGATTGTGTTGAAAGCTTAAAGAATATAAATGAATATAATAAGGTAAAAGCATATTTGAATAATCTAAGAAAATTTATGACAGTTGTAAAGGGGGATGTAGGAAGACAATATGAATTGGAAAACATATCCGTAGAAAGTGTGAATGACATTATAAACGAATTGAAAAATATAAAGACAATTCAAAATAAAATATTAAAAATAAACCACGTACTGGATAAGCTGGAAAGGGTGTGCCCTAATACAGCAAAAAATATATTAGAAAACTGGGATAAATCAAAATATATGTATCCTGATTTCAGTAGAGCGTGGAGATGGTCTCAATGGAACAGTCTGCTGCAAAAACTCAATAGATTGAATCCTGAAAAAATTGAAGAAGATCTGGAACGGGAAAAAATAAAAGAAAAGCTTATAATAAAAGATCTGGTGGCTAAAAGTACATGGTATAATCAGATACTTCATACAACGGATCTGCAGAAAAGAAGCCTGTTTTCATGGATGCAGGCCATAAAGAGAATTGGCAAGGGAAGGGGGAAGATGGTTGCCAGGTACAGGAAAATTGCACAAAATGAAATGGAAAAGTGCAAAGAAGCTATTCCGGTGTGGATTATGCCTTTAAATAGAGTCGTTGAAAACATAAAGTTATCTGAAAATCTGTTTGACGTTATTATATTTGATGAAAGCAGTCAGAGTGACATATTTTCACTGTGTGCTCTTATGAGGGCAAAGAGAGCTGTCATAGTTGGTGATGATAAACAAATAAGTCCAGAAATAATAGGAGTGGATCAAAATATTGTTTCAAAGTTAATAAATAAGTATCTAAAGGATATACCTGACAGCCAGTGGTTTGATCTTCAAACAAGCTTGTATGATACTGCACTTAGAATATTTCCAAATAGATTGATGCTTAGGGAACATTTCAGGTGTGTACCTGAAATAATAGGATTCAGTAATGATCTGGTATATTCAGGAGATATAAAACCTCTTAGATATCCTACATTGAAAGAGACGTTTTATCCACCTGTAAAAGCTGTTAAGGTAAATGGCAGAAGAGATGTATCGAAACCCATAAATAATATAGAAGCGGAGGCGGTGGCAAATAAAGTTGTAGATTGCTGCAGGGATAAAAAATATGAAGGAATGAGCATGGGTGTAATATCGCTTTTAGGAGAAGCACAGGGGACTTTAATAGAAAATATTCTCAGAAAAAAATTAGGAGTCGAGGAGATGATAAAGAGAAGAATTGTATGTGGAGATGCCTATTCATTTCAGGGAGATGAAAGAGATATAATGTTCTTATCAATGGTAATTTCAAAGGATGTAAAATTTGCTCCCCTTTCTAGAGATGCAGATATAAGAAGATTCAATGTAGCATCCAGCAGGGCAAGAAATCAAATGTGGCTTTTCCACTCTGTAGATTTGGAGGATTTGAGCAAAGAGTGTGTGAGATACTCTTTACTAAATTATAGTATGAACTATAGCAAATTGAGCATAGGTAAAAAAGACATTGGACAGGTATTTCAGTCCAACTTTCAACAAGATGTATATAATCTCATCAAAGATAGAGGATATAAGATAATCCCACAAGTAAAAATTGGAAGATACAATATAGATTTCATGATAGAGAGTGAAAGAAGTAAAATTGCTATTATATGCGAAGGGGATGATTTAAAAGAAAAGTACAGTTTCAAGGAAAATGTTGAAAGGCAGCTGGATCTTGAAAGGGTCGGGTGGACTTTTTTGAAAATAAGAGGCAGTGAATTTTATCTACACCCGGAGTTCGTAATGAATAGGCTATTTAACAAGTTGAAAAATCTTGGCATAAAAGCAAATGCCATTGAAAATGAAAACAATGAGGATAACGAATTGAATAATCTTAAAGTTGTATGATTAGTTTAAATTTCCCTAATAGGTTGACAATTATCCGTGGACAAACATATACTATAATGGGTATAAGGACTATTCGTAGAAAGATATGTCATCAATAATTAGGAGGAAATTACTTGTTATATGCATTAATTCTGGCAGGGGGAAAGGGTACCAGGCTCTATCCTCTGTCACGAGCTAAAAATCCAAAACAGTTTTTAAGAGTCGTAAATAATAAAAGTTTTTTGAGGAGTACTGTAGATAGAATTATTCCTTTGGTTAACAAGAAGAATATATATATTATTACAAATGAAGAATATATAGCTAAAGTACAAGAAGAACTGCCTGATATAAGTAGGGACAACATATTTGCAGAACCTAAAAACAAGGAGACAGCTACATGTATTGGATTTTCAGCAGTAAAACTTCTGAAGAAAGATGCAAGTGCGTCTATGATAATTCTTCCTTCTGATCATTATATAGGAGATCAGAAATTATTTTTGGAAACTATTAACCAGGCGATAGAAATTGCAGAAAAAAAGAGAGGACTTGTAACTATAGGAGTTAAACCTACCAGACCTGAGACAGGCTATGGTTATATAGAAATGGGACAGAGAATAAATGCTACCATAACCAGCTTTAAGGTGGAGCGGTTTTTGGAAAAACCAAATCTGGAGGTTGCAAAAGATCTTATAATGAAAGGCAGCTACCTTTGGAACAGTGGAATGTTTGTATGGAGGGCAGATGTATTCTTGCGGGAAATGCAAAAATATCTTCCTAAAATGTATAAGAGTATGATTGCCATTTATGAAAAACTGGATACAAAAGAAGAAGAGAAAGTTATAAAAAAACAATATGATATAATTGATGGTATTTCTGTAGATTTTGGTATAATGCAGAAGACTAGAAAAGCTTATGTAATCAAGTGCGAGTTTCTATGGGACGATATGGGTACATTTACTGCTATAGCAAGGTTTTTGAATAACTATAAGGGTAATAGAATAAAGGGCGATACATTTTTGGAAGCCAGTGAAAACTGTACTATTTTTGGAGATGGAAGGTTTATAATAGCTTTTGGAGTCAAGGATCTTATAATTATAGATTCTGGTGATGTACTGCTGGTTATGGATAAAAGCAAGGATCAAGAAGTCAAGTATCTGGTGGATATTTTAAAAAATGAAACAAATTTAAAAAAATATTTATAAAACAGTGAAGAATTAGACCATGTAGTTAATAATAACCTATATGGTCTATTGTGATTGAAGCAATCTTATTTTTTCAGTTCTGGAAAGATGCTTTATTTCATACTCGCGTCTCAAGGCATCTTGTTTTGTAGTATACTGCTCGAAGTAAACAAGTTTTACAGGACGCCTTCCACGTGTGTATTTTGCCCCCTTCCCACTGTTGTGAGCTTCTATTCTTCTTTTTATATTGTTGGTATATCCAGTATAAAGTGTTCCATCGGAACACTTTAATATATAAATATAATTCATTAATCCAGCTACTTTCTTTAAGAATTATTTTTTTGACACATACATATTGTTCTTTATATAAAATCTCCATGGATAGTCAGCAGCTTCTTCTGCGTAGTCTACCCCTATTCTTTTGGAGACCTGTATTTCAAATTTTTTTTCACCGCTGTCCAGTATATAAAGGTTGTTTTTACACAGGTCCTCTTTATTTTGACTCCTATCTATAGAAAGAGCACTGCAGAGTTTTCCAGGGCCATTTGTCAAATTTCTTATTTCGTATTTTGAAAGCTGATTGTAGTTTTTTTTAAATCGGTTGTGAGAAATAACGTCTAGGCTGCTTAAAGGTTCCAGCGCTCTTACAAGAACTGCAGTCGGTATTTCTTCCTTTTCAGTTACGATATTGAAGCAGTTGTACATTCCATATATCATGAATATATAGCAAGTTCCGGGCATTCCATACATTACTTCCGTTCTTTTTGTACGTCTGCCTCCATAGGAATGGGCAGCCTTGTCTTTAATACCTTTATAGGCCTCAACTTCAACTATTTTTCCGGAAATCAGGTTACCGTCTATATTATGGACTAATATGTTTCCAAGAAGGTCTTTTGCGACATCTATAGTGTCCCTGCTATAAAAGGACCTTTCAAGTTTTCTCATGATATTCACATCCTTTATAATAATTAATTATATAAAACTATTAGATAGTGTCAAATATTTATGTTAAAATAGTTAATAATAAATATTTTATTAAAGGTTTACAACCGGAAAAGGGGTAATATTATGAAAATACTTTATTATGATTGTTTTTCAGGAATAAGTGGAGATATGAATTTAGGTGCTATGATTGATATTGGGGTGGACAGAAATTATTTTGTATCAGAACTTGCAAAATTGAATATTAATGAATATAATATAGATATAAAAAAAGATACTAAAAATGGTATTTCAGGAACAAAAGTGAATGTTATTTTAGTACATGACACCCATCCTCATGGTGAACACCATTCCCATCATAGAAATTTGCGAGATATTGAAAATATTATAAACTCAAGTGAATTGAATTCTAAAGTAAAAAAAATAAGCCTTGAAATTTTTAAGAAAGTAGCTGAAGCAGAAGCAAAAGTTCATAATAAACCTGTAAATGAAGTCCATTTTCATGAAGTCGGAGCAGTTGATTCCATTGTTGATATTGTAGGGGCGGCTATATGTTTTGATTACTTGAACATAGATAAAGTTGTGTCTTCACAATTAGAGGTTGGATATGGTTTTGTAAAATGTGCACATGGTACACTTCCAGTACCGGCACCTGCTACTGCTGAAATATTGAAGGGCGTACCAATAAAAGCTCAGGTACCCTTTGAAGCTGCAACGCCTACCGGGGCTGCAATTTTAACCTATTTTGCATCTGAATTTACAGACTCTAAGGATTTTAAAATAGACAAAATAGGATATGGCATAGGCACAAAGGATAATGATTCCATACCAAATGTGGTCAGAGTTTTTATAGGAGAAAATAACGAGAATGATTTTTCTGACGGCAGCAGTAATCCAGAGTTCATAAAGGATCATATAAAAGTTATGGAGTGCAATATAGATGATATGAATCCGGAAAATTATGAATATGTAATGTATAGGCTGTTAGAAAAAGGTGCACTTGATGTATATTTGACACCGGTAATAATGAAAAAACAGAGGCCGGCAGAAAAGTTGACTGTTTTATATAGAGAGCAGTGTGAAGAGGATATAATGGACATTGTGTTTTTGAATACTACAACTTTAGGAGTTAGAAAATACAGGGTTGAAAGGGATATGCTCAGAAGGGGAACACAGAAGGTAATCACAAAGTATGGAGAGGTTACAGTGAAAAATTCTTATTACAAAGGCAGAAAAGTACGATCTAAGCCTGAATATGATGATTGTAGAAAACTTGCAATTGAAAATAATGTTAGTATATCTGAAATACAAATTGAAGCAATTAAAATAGGATAAATAGGGTGATAAATTGGACTTAAAATATATAAAAGATTTATTGACAAATGTAAAAGACGGTTCTTTGGATATAGATACTGCTGCCGAGCAATTCAAGGATCTGTCGTTTAAAGATCTTGGCTATGCCAAAATTGACAATAACAGGGAACTGAGGGTCGGATATCCAGAAGTAATTTATTGTGCAGGTAAAACTGTTTCCCAGGTAAAGGGGATAGTTCAATTCATGTTGACAAAAGGTGATAATATACTTGGAACGAGAGCCAGTGAAGAACAGTATAAGGCGGTAAAGGAAATATGTCCCAGAGCAGAATATAATAAGGAATCAAGAATTATTACCATTAAAAACAAGTATGTTGAGCCATCAGAAACTTATATAGCTGTTGTAACTGCAGGTACGTCTGATATTCCAGTTTCAGAAGAGGCTGCATTAACTGCAGAAATGTTTGGAGAGAAAGTTGAAAGAATATATGATGTTGGAGTTGCCGGTATACATAGATTATTTAATAAGCTGGATTTAATACGAGGGGCAAAAGTAATAATTGTTGCAGCAGGTATGGAAGGAGCCCTGGCAAGTGTTATTGGAGGATTGGTTGACAAACCGATTATTGCTGTTCCAACCAGTGTGGGTTATGGTGCTAATTTTGGTGGACTTTCAGCTCTTCTGGCTATGCTTAATAGCTGTGCAAGTGGAGTGAGTGTAGTGAATATAGATAATGGGTTTGGTGCAGGATATTTGGCAAGCATGATAAATAGGATTCATTAAAAGTTTACTGAAACTTAACGAGCTTCCCAACCAGGTTAAATAATCTGTATAATGATATAGAAAATATATCGTTATCATTTTCCACATGTTATGATGAAATATTCATTAATTGCAAAATATTTTAAATATACCCATTTTGGAGGGTTTGTACTAGAATTTAAAGAAGCACTCTTCAGCTCTTTAAATGACTATGAATATCAACTAATATCTATAATACCAATTGATTGAACATTAAAAATTTGAAAGTTATAATGAAATGGTAGCTATTGAAATTGTAATTATCAGAATTATTTTTGTAATGTGTAGGAATTATTCTTATGAATTAATATTTATCGGGAGGGAATGGCAAATGAAGTTAACAGGAGTACTAGAAAAGACAGCTAAGGATACACTTGTAAAGGCGGGAATACAGCTGCTGAACAGTAAAAATCCGGAAAAAAGTCTTGGTAAACTATTCGCACTAGTTAAGAAAACTGTAGGCAAAAATGAAGAAAGCCTGGCAAAAGTTTTAAGAGTAGAGGAATTATATAATACAAATCCGGCAATTCATGAACTTGTTACTGGTATAGTAAGGGATACTGATAGAAACTGCATGGATAAGTTCTTTAGAAATTTCTTTGCAAATGCAGCGTGGTACGGAGTACCAAAGAGAGAAAAATTTTTAAAGCAGACAGGAATAAAAACACCTTTTACAATACTTATAAGTCCATCCATGAGATGCAATTTACGCTGCACTGGATGCTATGCTTCAAGTTATAGTAAAAAAGATGACATACCTTTTGAAGAATTGGATAGAATTGTTGGAGAAGCAAGAGATCTCGGAATTTACTATTTTATAATTCTTGGAGGAGAACCTTTTATAAATGAATATATGCTTGATTTGTATGAAAAATATAATGACTGTATGTTTACTCCTTTCTCCAACGGAACTTTATTTACTGAAGAGGTAGCCGATAGAATTCAGAAACTTGGCAATGTAATTCCAATGTTTTCTCTTGAGGGATTTGAAGAAGAGACAGATGCCAGAAGAGGCAAGGGAATATTTAAAAAAGTCATGCATGCGATGGATCTTTTGAAGGAGAGGGGTGTTCTGTTCGGTGTATCATCTGCAACAGGAAGGCATAATATAGATACGGTAACTTCTGATGAATTTATAGATATGTTGATAGAAAAAGGTTCCAAGATGAGTTGGTATTTTCTATTTATGCCTGTTGGAAAAGAACCGGATACAAGTCTGATGTTGACTCCTGAACAAAGATTGAAGCTTGGTGAGAGAGCAAGAAAGATAAGAACTGAAAAACCATATTTTACTATAGATTTTTTCAATGATGCTCCTTATGTAGGAGGTTGTATAGCTGGAAAGTTCTATTGCCATATAAATTCAGAAGAACAGGTGGAACCATGTATATTTGCACATTTTGCTGTAGATAGTTTAAAAGGTGGTAAAAAACTTGTTGATGCTTTTAAATCTGATTTCTTTAAGGAGTTGAGAAATAGACAGCCATATAATCATAATTTACTTTTACCATGCATGATGATAGATAATACGCAGCAGATCAGGGATATTGCCAAAAAGACCGGGGCAAAACCTACGGATGAAGGTGCTAGAATGATGCTTGAAGATCCTAAATTTCGGGCAGAGCTTGATAAATTGTCAGGTGATTTTAAGCCTTATGCAGAGAAAGCATGGAAAGAAGAATTTAATTCAGAGGGAAATTATAAAATGGCGAAAGGTTAAAAAGTGCTGAAGGATAATTTCTTCAGCACTTTTTTATTAAAATGTACATAGGAGAATATTTATGAAGAAGTATATAAAAATGAGCCTGATTTTTATGCTTATTTTAAGTTTAAGCATGATAACCTCCTGCCAGAAAAAGGACTCCTATAATAAAACAGAATTTTATAGAGGGAATATAACCATTGTAACAGATGGATTTCATGAGAGTCAGATTAAATTGGCAGCAGATGAATTTAAGAAGAGTCACAAATATGCTGACTTAAATATAAGAACTGATAATAATTTTGAAAGTACTATGAACAACTATGATATTATAAGTGTTAGTGATGAGAATGTGAAATATATTATAGATAAATATAAGGGGAACATACTGGATTTGACAAGTTCACTATCCGACTATAGAAATAATATAATATCAAACAAACTTTATAATGGCATTTATAAGGGAAAGGTCTATGCTGTTCCATGGGAATCAATTCCAAGACTTATAGTATATAGAAAGGATATATTTAAAAGTAGAGGAATAAATGCCATGGATATCAAAACGTGGCAGGATTATATAAATATAGGTAAAAAGTTAAGCAAGGAAACTGGAAAATATTTTACCGGAAATGACTTAAGCACCAATGATTTAAATTTGATGTTGGCAAACCAGCTTGGAACCAGTTATTTTAATGATAGCGGAAAGCTGGATTTTGAATCTGAAAGGTGGTCTAGAATACTTGGAATTCAAAAACAGATATATTCCCAAAATACAATTATAAATTTTGGGTCTGAAAAAGAAGTTATAGATGCTGCTGTAGGTGGAAATATTTTAGCTTTTATTGCAAGCCCATATTCTGTAAGAGACTTGATGAATGCAATGCCGGAAAGTAAAAATATGTGGGGAGTTATGGATCTTCCGGCATTTGAGCCTGGAGGAAATACAAGTGTATCATTAGGTGGCATGAATTTTATTGTAAATAAAAATTCTAAAAATGCCAGGTTGGCAAGTGCATTTATAAAATTTATATTGATGGATGATAAACTTCAGTTAGAGCTGCTTGATAAATATGGAAGGATACCTGTGTATAGAGAGTCATATTATTTTAAAGATGTAAATAAATCTGTTGAATATTTTGATGACAAAATATGGACACATTTCATAAATTCTCAGCAGAGGGCTTCAAATATAGAATATACTAAATATTTTCCAGAAGTAAAAGACAAATTAGGAAGCATTTTGAATTCGAATAATATAAAAAATAAAGATACAAAGACTATAGTTTCCTATATAGGAAAAATTTTAGAAAAATCCCCATAAAACGTTTACAAAAGCACGGATATATTGTATAATATTTTCAAGGGAATTAATCATAGGGAATTTTAAAATAAAAGGATAAAATCTTTTAACTAGGAGCGGAAAGCTAGTTAGAAGATTTTATTTTTATGAATTTAATATTTTATTATATATTTTTAAAGTTTCTTCAGAAGTTTTTTCCCACGAGTATGATTTTGAACGTTTCAAACCTTTTAGACTCAATTCGTTTTGTATGGACGCCTCATTTAAAATTGCCTCAATTGAATACATCAAACTCTCTATATCATTTGGATCAATTAATATAGCGCTATCTCCGGTTACTTCAGGTATAGAAGATATATCTGAAGTAATTACAGGGGTTCCACAGCTCATGGCTTCAAGGGGTGGAAGTCCAAAACCTTCATACAGAGATGGATATACGAATAGATCTGAAGCATTATAAAATATTGGCATCATGGATTCTCTTACAAAACCCGTAAATTTTATATTTTTGGATACACTTAAATTGGAACAAAGCGATTTTAAGTTTTCCAACTCATCCTTATTTGATCCGACAATAACTAAATCATGGTCACTGTCTAAATTTTTATAAACTCTGCAAAAAGCTTCTATTAAAGAAGAAACATTTTTTCTGGAACTGAAACCGCCTACGTATAGAATGAAGGGTTTATCTATATTATATTCTGATTTTATTTTATCCCTGCAGAGTTCCTTGTCCATTGGTCTGTATTTTTTATCTGCAGCCAGAGGAGTTACAAATATCTTATTTTTATCTATTGGAAAGAATTTTAATATATCTCTTTTCGAACATTCCGATACAGTTATAATTGCATCGGCTATATTTATAATCTTGGGCATCTCTTTTAAAAACTTGGAAAGATAACCTTTTCCTACGGTTTCGGGCAATATATATGGTATCAAATCGTGAACAGTTATAACTTTTTTACAATCTATATTTTCTGAAATACCTATACCATTTTGAGGTATATGATATATGTCAATATTTTCTTTTTTTAGATTACTGGGAAAATAGTATTGTTCAAAAAATCTATGCTGTCTTTTAGATGCCATTATTATTTTAGTATTTTCTCTATTAAAATTAGTATATTTGTTTCCAGACCAATATATATAATAGAAATTCTCGGGATGCTTTTTTATCATGTAAGCTAGTATTCTGTCTGTATAGGTACCTATGCCAGTGCCTTTATACCAATTAATTCCCCTTGCATCAATGGCAATTTTCATTAATTCTACCTCCATAATAAAGCAAACTAAACAATAATTAAATCCTATATAAAAGCATTATAGTATATATTATTGCTATGTACATAAAAAGGTGAATTTTAAGATTTATCACATACACAAATACTCATTCATATACTACAAATATAGTGATTCTGGAGGAAAAAAAGTGGATATTTTTGCTGTACGCGAATGTGTTGAAGATAATTATGATATCCATGTTGAATATATTGAAAAAATAAAAAATGTCTATAAGATTGATAATGGTTCAAGATGTTTTTGCCTGAAGGTAATAAATTATGATTTTGGGCATTTCCTGTTCATTATTTTAGCCATAAAACATCTGCAGAAAAGTGGATTTAAAAATATACCTAAAATAATTCATACAAAATTTAAAAAGAGTTATATAAAAGTTGAAAACAGCTTTGCCTATTTGACACCATGGATTAACTCTAGAAAGGCAGATTATGATAATGATGAGGATGTATCTATGGCGGCTCTCAAGCTTGCAGAACTTCATAAAAAGAGTTTTGGATTCAAACTTACAAGAAAAATGAACCCGAGAGTTTACTGGTTCAAGTGGATAGAGACATTCAATACAAGAGAAAATGAAATAATGGATTTCAAAAAAAGAATTTTAAATAAGGATAACAAATCAGAATTTGACAAGCTTTATTTCAGTAAAGTACCTGAACAAATTGAAAAGTGCAGATATTCCATAGATAATTTACTAAAAAGCAACTACATGGAAAAGATGAAGGCTGAAGTTAGAAAGAATGGTTTCTGCCATCATGACTATGCGAATCATAATGTACTTATAAGTCCTGATGGCAATATGAATATTATAGATTTTGATTATTGCATACTGGATACTCATCTTCATGATCTGGCAAGTTTATTAATAAGAAAAATGAAGCATGGAAAATGGAAAATGAATAATGCACTGCTTATATTGGATTCTTATAATTCGGTAAATAGGATAACTCAGGATGATATTCCCATTATGGCGGCACTTATGGAATTTCCCCAGGAATACTGGCAGATTGGCATACAGTATTACTGGGAGAAACAGAGATGGGATGAAGAGACATTTATCAAAAAATTGAAAAAAATATTTGAAGATGAGGGAGAAAGACAGGAGTTTATAGAAAAATTTAGAATACAAAAATACAATTAAAGTGGTGAAAGGAGAGATATCATATGTCACATAAAAGAAAATCTGAAGATAGAGATCAAATAGAAAACAAAGATTTAGGATATTATGAAAATAGAGTTACCAGTTTAAAGAAAACTGTAAAGCAGCTGGAAAAAATAAAAAGGAGAAAAAAGCAGGAGGCAGAACTTGAGAGAAAAAGAAGGAAGATATTAAGAAAGATAAAAAAACATCATTAAAATATTGATGTATTTATGGTTATAGAATGAGGTGATTTATAAGTGTATTATTTTGATCTTGATTCATGCTTTTATAAATATCTGGAAGCCAAAAGGATAATCAAAATTAGTAGCTTCAGCTATCAAATTAGAACCAAGGATATAGATGCTGTTAGAATATACAATCAGTTGAAAGTAATAAATGAATTTCACAATAGAACTTTAGGTTATACAGGTTACATGAATAAAAGGTTAAATAACAATCTTGGCAGGACTATAGAACAATATAAAATGTATATAAAATGGCTTAAAAGAGATCTGGAGGAAATAAAAATTTCATATGATAAAAGTGAGTTTAAAAGGATAGTTGGTGAAGTTGGTAAAGGTTATCTGGAGAAAGCTAAAAAATGTATAGAGAATATATACGAAAATAATTATTTGTGTCTTTTAAAGAGAAGCATGAGCAGAAATGAAGTTTGTCTTAAAAATATATCTTTCAATAATTTAAGAATGGTACAGGATACTATAGAAGTAATTAATTTGGATGGATGCTGTTACAATATGGTTGAAATGGATGCAGTAGGTCTGTTGAAAAGGCTGAGACGAAAATCGGTAGATATTGATACTTATGATGTTATATCAAACTATTGCAATATATCACATTTGGACAAGGACAGTCTAGAATTTATGTTATCTATACTTAATTATCCATATGAATTTATGAAATGCTGTAATAAATACAGATACAGAATAAACTCTTTACCTGAAAAAGTGTATATTGATGAACTAAAAAAGATTATATCTAAGTAGATTTTTAGTTTCTATTAATATTAAGGGAGGTATTTATTGTTGGCAGATAGATATTCTGATAAAAAGTGTCTTACGGATTATGACTTATGTGTGGAACTCTTTAAAAGATTTGACTTGAAAGTATATGACGTGGTTCCGGTTAGGAATGTTTATATGATATCTACGGATAAAGGTGAAAAGATTTTAAAGAAGATTGAATATACTTTAGAGGAATTAGATTTTATATATGATGTTTTAAATTATATAAGAATCAAATTCAATAGAATTGTAAACTTTGTAAAAAACAGGCAGGGAGACATTTATACTATATGGAATGGAGATATGTATTGTATAATGGATGTGGTAGACGGTATCGAATGTAACTTTAATAATCCTATAGATTTGACTGCTGCATCAAAGTCACTTGGGGAACTTCATAGAGCTTCCGAGGGATTCAAGACTGATTTGCGAAGTAAATATAATACGGGAAAGACTATCGATACATTTAAAAGAAGAATTGAAGAAATGGAGTTTTTCAAAAATATAGTGAATATCCATGAAAATAAAAATACATTCGATGAGATATTCATAAAAGATGCTGATTATTATATAGATGAAATAAAAAAGAGCATAGACATGCTGGAGGGTGCAGGCTATTATAAATTATGCAGCGAAGACGATAAGATAGCTGTATGCCACAATGATTTGGCATATCACAATATATTGATAAACAGCGGCGAAGCCTATTTTATAGATTTTGACTATGCCATGATTGATATCAAGGTACATGATTTGTGTAACTTTATAAATAAGGTAATCAAAAATTTTGCCTTTGATATAGACAAGGCCAAATTGATAGTTAAAAATTATTGCAAAACCAACAGTTTGAGTAGTAGAGAAATTAAAGTTTTAGGTGCTATGCTAACTTTTCCATATGATTTTTATACTATTTCAAGGGATTATTATGCAAGACGCAAAGAATGGGATGAAAGTGTATTTCTTGATAGGATGAGGAAAAAAGCATCCTATAAAAAAGATAGACAGGAATTTTTAAAAGATTTTCAAAAGGAAATGTGTAGCATTTAATGATCTACTTAATATAAAAAGTTTGTGTATTTTTAATCAGCACAAACTTTTTTATATTCAAGTTATCTTTCATTTATTATTTTATCATAAATATTTAAAGTACGTTCTGCTGTTTTTTTCCAGCTAAATTGGGAAGACCTATACAATCCGGATCTTGATAAATTTTCATAAAGTTTTTTATCAGATAATACGTTTAACATTGCGTTGCATAAATCAACATCATTTTCAGGATCTATTAATAGGGCACCTTTTCCGACTACCTCTGGCATAGATGTTCTGTTGGAAGTTATTACTGGAGTGCCGCAGGCCATAGCTTCTATAGTAGGCAGGCCAAAACCTTCATAAAAGGAAGGATATAAGAATAATTTTGATGCATTATATATATAAGGAAGATGATTTATAGATATAAAACCCGGGAACATGACTCTATCCTGTATATTCAACTTTTCAGTACACTTTTTATATAGTGCGTATGATTTACCCTTGTTTCCCACAATAACAAGATTTATGGGCTTTTTATATAAAGAAATAAATCTTTTGAAGCTTTTTATAGTACCTATTATATTTTTTCGCGGACTGAATCCGCCCACATAAAGTATGAAGTCACCCTCTATAGAATAATATTTTTTGGCTATATATCTGCTTATGCGCTTGTCAAGAGGCCTGTATATATCCTCGCTGGCAAGGGGAGTTACATATATTTTATCTTCTGGAAAATCAAATGCTTTTATTATATCCGACTTTGAAAAGTTTGATACAGTAATTATTCCATCGCATTTCGGTATTATTTTAGGAATATATTCTGAAAATAATTTTAAATACCTGTCGCTTACGGTTTCCGGCATGCGATATGGAATAACATCATGAAGAGTTATAATAAACTTGCAGTTTTTTTTAGATGGAAGCCCGATTCCATTTTGGGGAATATGATAAAGTTGAATTTTTTCATCTTCTAGAATATTTGGGGTATTTATATCATCCCAGAAATTATCTTTTCTATTATCTTTAGTATCATTAAGTTGAAAATTTCTTCTTAAAGTCATTTCAAATTTGCAATCTTGTGGCATAAAAAGAGTATAGTTGTTTATTCTGTCTATTTTATTGAGACAATTTATTAGCTGATAAGTATAAGTACCTATACCTGTACCTCTATACCATTTAGCAGCACGTCCATCAATTCCTATTCTCATGATAAAATTCCCCATAAACTTAGTATATTTTATTATATTAGAATACAGGTAAAAATGTTAATGTTCTTCTAAATAAATACATGTATTCATATAAATATATAGAGGTGATTAAACATGATGCGAGAATTTGAAATAGAGAGGCAATTTGATGTTAAGATTGAATCTATAAAGCCTAATAGAGGTGTATATTTTTTAAAAACCAATAAGGGTTTGAAGTGTTTAAAAAAGATAAATTACGGTACTCAAAAACTTTTGTTTGTTTATGGTGCTAAGGAGCATCTTATTAAAAATGGATTTCCGAGAGTGGATAAGTATTCCGTTAATATAAATGGTAATCCATATGCACTTGTCAATGAGGATATATATACCTTGTCGGAATGGATTCCTGGAAGGGAATGCGACTTTAAAGATGACATTGATATTAAAAATGCATCGAAATGTCTTGCAAATTTGCATGAATCTTCTAAAGGATATCAGCCTCCTGAAAATAGCAAACTTAAAACCGATCTGGGAAGATGGCATCATCTTATGGAGAAGAGAGTTAGGTCCCTTGATAAAATGCGTGATATGAGCAGGAAGAAAAATAATAAGGGCAAGTTTGATATGAATTATATAAAGGAGGTGGAATTCTATAAAGATTTTGGAAAACGGGCCATAAAAGTACTTAAAGACTCGAAGTATAATGAATTATGTGAATTAACTGAACAGGAGATGAGTTTCTGTCATCACGATTTCACATACCACAATATCATAATTGATGATAATGACAATGTAAATGTAATAGATTTCGATTATTGCAAGCGGGAAATAAGAGTATATGATATTTCAACTTTTATGATTAAAGTTTTAAAGAGAGTTAACTGGAATATTGATTATGCAAAACTTATAATAGATTCTTACAATGAAGTCAGTGAACTTAAAGAAGAAGAATATACAGTACTATTTGCATTTTTATTGTTTCCTCAGAGAGTATGGAGACTTGCCAACAGATATTATTATAATGAAGTTAACTGGCCGGTAAATACGTTCAGTAACAAACTAGAACAGCTGATTTCTGAAAAGGACAAATATGTTGAATTTATTGATGAATTTAAGAAATTATACAATTTAAAAGAGATATGAAAATAACAGCTTGAATATAAAAGAGTTCCATTGCGGTTCGCAGCCAAAATAGAACTCTTAATTTATTCACTTAAATAGATTAATTTCATAGTATATATATTATGACTATTTGTGCGGAGATGAAAGCATGAAAATAGGAGATATGGTTGTAAGAAAGTCTTATGGGAAAGATATAACTTTTAGAATAATAGGAGTTGAAGAAGCAAAAGAAGGGAATATTTATACGTTAAAAGGGATGAATTTAAGAATAATAGCTGATGCTGGAGAAGATGATCTTGAAGTGGTTTCAGAAAATTCACTGACTGATACAGAAAAGGTATTTACAAAGAAGATAAATGATTCCATTAGAAATATTTTAATAAACAGGGGGGAGGGATTTAGAGGAGGAGGATTCAGGGGAGGGCCAATACAGGAATACAAATGCAGAAAATTTTCAGAGGGTGGTTCGAAGAATGAACTCGCTTTTGGAAGGCCTGGCAGAATACTTCACATAGATGGGGATGTAGAATATCTGGATGTATGTCTTAAAGTGTATAAACAGCTTATGCTTGATGTTGTTGGCAGGAATATATCTGAAAAAGAACAGCCGGGGAAGGTTGTGGAACTTGTAAGGAATATAAAACCTGATATAGTGGTTATAACGGGTCATGACTCTATTGTCAAAGATTGTACTGACTACACTGATATAAGCAATTACAAAAATTCAAGGTATTTTGTGGAAGCAGTTCGGGAACTTAGAAATTATGAACCCAACTATGATGATCTTGTTATATTTGCCGGAGCGTGCCAGTCATGTTATGAGAAGATTCTGGATTCAGGTGCGAACTTTGCAAGTTCTCCGAGTAGAGTTTTGATTCATTGCCTTGATCCTGTATTTTTATGTGAGAAAATAGCCTATACAAATATAGAAAGAGTTGTTTCTATACAGGAAGCCCTAGAAAATACAATAACCAGGACAAATGGAATAGGAGGACTTCAAACGAGAGGGAAATATAGAGAAGGGTTTCCTAAATCACCTTATGTATAAAATTATTGGGATTGTAAATAATATTGTATATATGAGTGATTACAAGAAATTTTTATAAAAAATTACTTTAATCGTGTTACTTTGCTCGTGTTAACAAAAAATTAATATTGACAAAATAATTTTTTAACTGTAAAATATAAAGTTTACTTGACAATATACCCGTCTGGGTATATAATATAAACGTGGAGAGAAGGTGTTTAATATGGCAAAACCAAATGTTTTGGTTTCGATAAGAAAGAATATTGAAGACCACGTAGGCGATAAAGTTACATTGAAAGCAAACGGTGGCAGAAGAAAGATCTTTGTGAATGAAGGTATAATAGAAAAAGCTTATCCTAGCATTTTTGTAATTAGATTGGAAAATGAGACTCAAAGAAAAGTGACGTACAGCTATTCAGATGTTTTAACAAAGACAGTTCAACTGGTATTTTCGGCATAGAGAATAAATTTTGTCAATCTATCCCAACATTCATATCTACACAACAGTTAATACACAATCAGGATATTATAGATTTATCTAAACTTACCCCCCGTCCTTTTGGATGGGGTAATTTATATTATAATAAATTGTCTATTTCAATTATATCTCAATTTATAAATAAATTCTACCTAAACAAATTATTTTTTATGCATATTAGTGATTTTTTTATTATATAAATTAAATAAGTAGATTTTATGAGGGGGGTAATGACATGAGTATGGATTTAATTAAAGAAAATATAGAATGTGAACAACTTCTTGCTGAAAATTTCTGTGATACCATAATAAAAGCGGAATATGTAATACCCGATACCCATCCAGATGTTTCAGATATTTTAATATTGGATGCAAAACCTGTTATAACAAATGAAGAGGTAATGCAGGATAAAATATTTCTGGAAGGGAAAATTGATTATAATATATTGTATCTGGCACAAGAGGATGATGGAAAAGGAATATACAGCGTAAATTATACAGGAGATTTTTCAAATTATGTAGAAATTCCCGGAGTTCAACATACAATGAGCTGCGATTCGGAGTGCTATATTGAACATATGAATTGTATGATAGCTAATGAAAGAAAAATTCAAATAGAAGGAATTATAAAACTAAAGGGCGAGGTATATAAAAATTATGATTTTGAGGTTGTAAAAGATATAGGTGGTCAGGATGACATACAGATGTTGAAGAATCCAACTACTTTAGACAAGATAGTAGGTACGGTTTCAAGTAACCTGATAGCTAAAACGGAACTTCAGATAGCCTCTGACAAACCTCAGATAGGGAATATATTAAAGGTTGACGCAGTAATTCATAAAAAAGATATAAATGTACTTGAAGACAAGGTTCAAATAGAAGCATATATATTAATCAAAGTACTCTATAGAGGCAAGGATACCAAAGATATAGTAATTGTGGAGGATGATGTGCTCGTAAACAAGGAAGTAGAATTGAAGGGTGCGTCGCCGTCCATGGACAGTTTCACTGATTTTACGCTGGATGGTATGGAGTATACTGTAAGAGAGGATGATCTTGGAGAAGATAGGATAGTTCAAATAGAAGTACTTGCCAAATCAAATACAAAAGTTATGTATAAGGAGGACATGGATATAATAGAGGATGTCTATTCACCTCGTTCGCTTATGAAAATAGACAAAGAGGATTACGAACTGAATGTTATTCATGGTCAGAATACAATCCAGAATATGGTCAAGTCCAATATAGAATTGAAGGATGATGAAAAACTCCAGAATATATTTATGTGTCATGGAGATGTATGTATTACAGATAAAAAAATAGTTGAAGACAAGGTGGTTGTAGAAGGTGTGCTGAATGTAAAGGTCCTCTATGGAGTTTCAGGTGGCTCGATAAGCAAGGCAGATGAAGAAATACCCTTTACTTGTTCCGTAGACATACCTGGGAGCAAAATTGACATGCAGTGTATAGCAAAGGCTTCAGTTGAAAGCATGGATGCCGGTATAGAGGTAAATACCATAGCCATCAAGGCTATAATAGAAGTTTATGCAAGAGTTAACTATATTACACATAAGGAGTTCCTTGTAGATGCAGACAATCTTGAAGAAGAAATACCAGAAAAGAAGGCAAGTCTTACCATATATGTTGTTCAAAACGGTGATACTCTCTGGAAGATATCCAAAAGGTATTCCAGTACTATAGAGGATCTGGTCAAATTAAATGAGATAGAAGATCCTGACAATATAAAAATAGGAGATAAACTTCTTATACCGGGCAGGGCTATAATTTAAGTATTCGCTTAAACTTCAGTAATTATAATACTGAAGTTTTTTTATACGAATAATTATTAAAAAAATGGTAAAAATACTAGATATCTATAGGAAAGGATGCGTCATTTTGGAAGAAAGACTAGAGGGAAATTTAATAATAATAGGAGGAGCGGAAGACAAGCGGGGTGACAAACATATATTGAAGGAAGTATGCAGCAAGCTGGATAAGGAAGAAGATATATTGGTTGTTGCAACTATAGCTTCTGAAATACCTGAAGAACTTGGAAGCGAATATAATACCGTATTCAAGGAACTTGGAATAAAAAATATAAGAATATTAAATATAGAAAAGAGAACAAGTGCTTATTACAAAGAAAATATAGATAAAATTGAAAATGCCGCACTCATATTTTTTACAGGAGGAGATCAACTGAGAATAACAAGTCTTATAGGAGGAACACCATTATATTCAAAGATAAAGGATCTGTACAAGAATGGATGTATATTTGTGGGTACGTCTGCAGGCGCTTCTGTTATGAGTGATACAATGATAGTTACGGGGCCCGATGATGAGGCACCTAAAAAATGTACGCTGAAAATGGCACCGGGCCTTGGATTTATAAAAGGAGTTATAATAGATCAGCACTTTGCACAAAGGGGAAGAATAGGAAGACTGCTTGTCGGAATTGCTGAAAACCCGGAAAGCCTTGGAATAGGAATAGATGAAGATACTGCTATTGTTGTTAAGGATAATGGCGAATTTAAAGTTATAGGGTCTGGAGCAGTATATATAATTGATGGATCAAATATAAGCTGCACCAATGTGTCGGAGCAGTATCCTGAAGAAGTACTGTCAATTTTTGATGTAAAATTACATGTCCTTAAAAATGGGAACAAGTTTAATATAATAAGTAAATTGCCATACAGTGATTAGGAGGATTTAACCAATATGAAAATAGATGATATTAAAGTTTTTGAAGGAAGAAATATATACTCCCATAAAAAATGCATTAAGATGTGTGTGGATCTGGAAGGGTACAGTGAAGTTCCTACAAAGGATATAAAAAACTTTAATGATAATCTGCTTAAAACAATACCGGAATTGAATGAACATAGATGCGGCATAGATAAAGAACATGGATTTGTGAAAAGACTACATGAAGGTACATATCTTGCCCATGTATGTGAGCATATCATAATCGCAATTCAGAACATGTTAGGAATTGATGTGTGTTACGGCAAATCAAGAGAAACACAAGGAGACAAATACTATATAGTATTCCAGTATATTTACAAAAATACTGGAGTTCAATCTGCCCGAACAGCAGTGGACATTATAAATTCCTTCATAAATCATACAGAATATGATTTTGAGAAGTCAATCAGTGCATTAAAGGATATATTGAGGGAAGAGGAGATAGGTCCGAGTACAGCTTCTATAATTCAGGAAGCTAAGAGAAGGAAAATACCTGTAACCCGAATAGGCGACAACAGTGTATTTCAATTGGGCTACGGGAAATACAGCAAAATTATAGAGGCTACCATATCTTCTAATACAAAGGCTGTAGCCGTTGATATAGCTTGTGACAAACTTCTGACAAAAGAAATATTGAGGAATCAATGCCTACCTGTAGCTGATGGGGATTCAGTAAAAAACATGGATGATCTTATTGAAAAGGCAGAACAAATAGGGTATCCGGTGGTGTTGAAACCTAGAAGAGGAAATCAGGGCAGGGGTGTGTTTCCAAATTTGAAAAATAAAGAAGAAGCTATGGAAGCATATAAATTATTATGTGATAACTTCAGCGACATAATTATAGAAAAGAATATATCGGGAAAAGATTATAGAATCTGCATTGTAAATGGCAAGGTTGTCGCTGTTTCCAAGAGGATAGCTCCATACGTTATTGGCGATGGAGCAAGCAGTATAAGAAAACTTATAGAAAATGTAAATATGGATGTCATGAGAGGTTATGGTCATGAAAAGCCGCTTACGAAGATAAAAATTGATGAGGAACTGAAAACATATATAGGTAAAAAGAACTATGATTTAAACAGTATTCTAAAAAAAGGTGAAAAACTAATTTTAAGAGAAAATTCCAACTTATCCACGGGAGGCAAGGCTTCTGACTGCACGGATATGATATGCAGTGAAAACATAGATATCTGTGAAAGGGCAGCCCAAGCAATAGGTCTGGATATCTGTGGGATAGATTTGTGCTGCAAGGATATAGGAAAATCTGCATTGAAGGATGGCGCAATACTGGAAATAAATGCTGCACCAGGTATAAGAATGCATCAGTATCCAAGTAAAGGGAAAGCTAGAAATGTTTCTAAAGCCATAGTAGATGAATTGTTTAAAAATTCTCCGATTACAATACCTATTGTGTCCATTACAGGTACTAACGGAAAGACCACAACTACTAGACTTCTATCTCATATATTGGGTGTAGCAGGATATAGAGTAGGTATGACTACCACGGGAGGAATTTATATAGGTGGTAAATGTATATATACTGGAGATACTACCGGATATTATAGTGCAAAGGCTGTGTTGAATAATCATGAAGTTGAAGCAGCCGTACTGGAAACTGCAAGGGGTGGAATAATAAAGAAAGGTCTTGCCTATGATAAAGCTGATGTTGGAGTTATAACAAATATAACAGAGGATCATCTTGGCATAGATGGAATAGAGACAATGGAGGACTTAGCTTTTGTCAAATCTCTTGTGGGAGAAGCCGTAAAGGATGACGGATATGTAGTATTGAATGCAGATGATCTTGTGAGTATGAGCATATTGAATAGAATTAAAGCAAGGATAATAATGTTTTCAAGAGATAAATATAATACTATGCTTAGAAACAATATAAATAAAGGTGCCCCTGGAATATATATATATGATGGAGTTATGTACTTTGAAAGAGAAGATACTGTTGTGCCAATAGTAAAAGTTTCTGATATAAAGATATCCATTGGTGGAAAGCTTATGTATAATGTGGAGAATGCCATGGCATCATGTGCAGCAGCTCTGGCACTAAATATAAGTTATGCAGATATAGGCAGTGGACTCAAAACCTTTTATGGTGATGCCATTTCAAATCCTGGAAGATTTAATATATATGAATTAAATAATGCAAAAGTAATTTTGGATTATGGGCACAATATAGAGGGCTATAAATCAGTAATTAAGGGAATTAAAAATATAACTCATGAAAGGCTTGTTGGAATAATAGGAGTTCCTGGAGACAGGACGGATAAAAGTATTGAAGAAATAGGAAGGATAGCAGGAGAAAATTTTGATTATATATACATTAAGGAAGATAAGGATAGAAGGGGAAGAAAACTCGGTGATGTAGCTGCAATTTTAAAAAGAGGTGTACTTAAAACGGGGTTTAATGTAAAAAAAGTGAGGACTGTACTAGATGAAAAGATGGCATTTGAGGAAGCATTGGACAGTTTGAAGAGCAATGATGTCATGATAATATTTTTTGAAAATCTAAAACCTCTTCAAAAAGTGATTGATAAAAAAATTGCCGAGCAAAACGTAAAAAAGGTTGAAACCTCAAAAGCCATGGTATAATGAAAACTACATATTATGTACAAATTACAGAATTACAAAGGTGAATATAGAGTTTTAAGTGAATTTGTAGTAGAATAAACAGATGCAGTAGAAAAATGTTATAGAAATTGTAATTTGGAGGATAATATGTTAGCCAAAGCTTATGCCAAAATAAATTTATCACTTGATGTGATTGGTAAAAGGAAAGATGGGTACCATTTTCTAAAAATGATAATGCAAACTATAGATTTGTATGATATTTTAACAATAAACAGGATAGACAGGGGAATATGTATATATTGTAATAAAAGCTATATACCACTGGATAACAGAAATTTAGCCTATAAAGCCGCTGAATTGTTTATGAATACCTGCAATATAAAAGATGGTATTAAAATAAATATAGAAAAGCATATCCCGGTTTCAGCCGGGCTTGCAGGTGGCAGTACAGATGCGGCGGCAGTACTTAGAACTATGAGAAATATTTATAAACCAAATCTGAGCAATAGAGAATTAGAAAGATTGGCTCTAAAGATAGGTACCGATGTAGTGTATTGTATTTCAGGTGGAACAGCTCTTTGTGAGGGAATAGGAGAGAAGGTAACTAGAGTTACCCCATTCAGAAATCAGATTATAGTACTTATAAAACCTCCATTTGGAGTATCTTCAAAAGAAGTATACAGTATCTTGGACTTGAATAAAGTAAACAAGCATCCTGATACTAAGCTGTTGTTAAAAGCTCTGGAAGAAAATGATGCAGTAAGATTAAGTAAAAATATGAAAAATGTTTTGGAAAATGTTGTATTGAAAAAGCATCATATACTAAAACGGATAAAGAGGGAAGCAATGGCGGCTGGAGCGTTGGGAGCATTGATGAGCGGAAGCGGACCGACCATATTTGCTGTCTTTGACGATATTCAGAAGGCTCAGTTGTGTTATGACAAGATGAAAGCCAAATACAAAGAGGTTTTTATTACGAGAACAATTTAATGCAGGATTGCGAATACACTATAAATTATTTTTTAGTTAAAGTAATTTATAGTGTATTTTTTATTTTGTCCAACAATTATGATGAATAATTAAGCCGACAAAAGTAAAAAATACTCTGGAAAAGAATATATAAGCTTGATTTTAAAGGAAGTGGCAGTTATGAAGGAAGTAATAGAAAGTTATATATCTCCTCAAGTTGATGAAAATATGATATATGTTCAAAACCTGTTTGAAAATAATTCTGATATGGTTTTTAGGAAGTTTTATATAAGTAATACAAAAGCGGCAATAGTTTATATAGATGGAATGGTAGACAAAATGCTTATTAATGATCTTATGAGGGGGATAATGACGAGAACTCATTATGTAAAATCCGAGAATGAGATAAAAGACAGGATCATGTCCGTATCAGATATAAAAGAGCTGGATGATATGGAAAAGGGCATAAATCTCATGCTTTCCGGAGATATGATAATGTTTGTAGACGGACAGAGAAGTCTTTATGTAATAGCTACCAGATTCTGGCCTGCAAGGGGGGTATCAGAGCCTTCGTCTGAAACTGTTATAAGAGGGTCAAGAGATGGATTCACGGAAACGATCAGATTCAATACGGCACTTGTGAGAAGAAGAATAAGAGACAGCAGGCTGAAAATAGTTTCAAATCCCATAGGAGTCAGATCAAAAACTGACATGGCTATTATCTATATAGAGGATATAGTAAATAAGACAGCATTGGAGGAATTGAAAAAAAGGCTCGATGATATAAAAATTGATGCTATTTTGGATAGTGGATATGTAGAACAGCTTATAGAGGACAACAAGTGGTCCTTATTTCCACAGATACAGAGTACGGAAAGGCCGGATGTAGTAGCATCTGCCGTATACGAAGGAAGAATTGCAATACTTGTTGATAATTCTCCATCAGCTATTATAGTTCCAACGACATTGCCAAATTTATTTCAGTCGCCGGATGATTATTATCAAAGATGGATATACAGCTCTGCTATAAGAATCATAAGATTTTTGTCTATACTCATATCTCTTGTAATGCCAGCTTTATATGTGGCTGTGACATCTTTTCACACAGGAATAATACCAACTAAACTGGCATATTTTATTGCAGCATCAAGAGAAGGAGTACCTTTTCCGGCATTTGTGGAAGCTATGATAATGGAATTCAGCTTTTTACTTTTACTCGAGTCTACTGAAAGGCTGCCAAAGGCCATAGGTGCAACTACAGGTATAGTTGGTGGACTTATTATAGGTCAGGCTGCAGTTCAGGCTGGAATTGTAAGTCCAATTATGATAATTATAGTAGCTGTTACAGCAATAACGAGTTTTACTACACCAAATTATGAAATTACCTCTGCATTCAGATTAATAAGGTTTTTACTTATAATTGCATCTGCCATAGCTGGATTTTATGGAATAATGATAGGACTTATATTGACATTGATACACCTTGTAAGGTTGAAAAGTTTTGGAGTTTCATATTTGGCACCTATGGTAAATGAAAATTTAAATGATTTTAAAGACATGTATTTGAGATTCCCAATTAAGTTTTTAAGAAGGAGACCTGAATATATGAATACCGGGGATAAGGTAAGGCAGAAATGAAGCTGGAGGTGATGTTTAAACATGCAGCATAAAAATTTTATTACGAGTTTTGGATTATTCAGTACTATTGTTGTAACTGTCATCGGAGTAGGTATATTTTCTTATCCACGAGAAGTTGTAGATATTATAGGTACTGACAGCTGGATTGTAACTATTATTGCAGGGATTTTAATATATCTTTTACTGTATGTTGCATACTCGGCTATAAAATTAAATGATTATAATAAACTATACATCATATTAAAAAACAATTTTGGAAGATTGTTTGGAAATATCTTTGCATTGGTTTTTATTGCATATAATATTTTTGCCATATCATTTGGAATGAGAATATTTACAGAAGTCATAAAGATGTATTTGTTGGAAAAAACACCTACGGAATTTATATTTGTCGTTACAATACTGACATCAATTTATCTTGTGAGAGGTGGACTTGAAAGCCTGATAAAATTTAATGAAATATCTTTTTGGATAATGTTTGTACCAATAATAATAATATTTATGTTTGCATTAAATAAAGCTGAATTCAGCAATATATTGCCTGTACTTAATAATAGTCCCTATAAATATATGGAGGCACTCAAAAGTACAATATACAGCTTTTCGGGCATAGAAATAATATATATAATAGCCCCCTTTTTAAAAAGTAAATTTTCTCTAATTAAAACAGCAGGAAAAAGCATATTGTTTATAACGCTGTTCTATGTAACTGTAGTGATTTTATCACTGGCAATTTTCTCAAAAAACCAGACAGGTATATTACTCTGGCCAACTATAACCATGATGAAATCCATAAATGTAAACGGTCTGTTTATAGAGAGGTGGGAAGGTGCAGTCATGGCCATGTGGGTCATGTTCTATTTTACTACCTTTTCAAATATATATTATTTTTCATCAGATATATTAAAAGACATGTTTAAGTTGAAAAGTGTAAATATTACAGCTGTAATTTTGGGAATTGTGATATATATGATAGCTATTTATCCTAAGAACATAGCAGTTCTCTATAATCTTGGCAATAAGATTATAATACCATTTTTTGTATTCAATGTAATTATACTTCCAATAATTATATTTCTATTTGCCAGATTCAAAAAAACTTCTTTAAAAAGAATACTGCCGCTATTTTTGATATGTTTCTTGCTTACAGGGTGCTGGGACAAAACTGAAATAGAAAGTAAACAGCTGGTTTCTATAATTGCAATAGATCCAGGTGAAGATATAAATAAGGAAAAATATTTAAAAGATATAAAGCCTTATGATCCACTGACATCCATTGATTTGAAGAAAATTCATGTTACATTTGGAGTCCCTGATTTGAGTCAGCTCGGCCCTGATAAAGGAGCCCAGGCACAGGACAAATATATAGATGCGGATGGATATTCTTTTCAGGATGCTGTCAGCAAAGCCAGACTCAAAAGCAGTAGATCCATAAGATTCAGCCATACCAATTTGCTTGTTTTTAGTGAAGGTATTATGAAAAATCCAACTGTACTTAAGGAAATTCTGGATTATCTTCAAAGGGAGCCTTCCTTGAATAGGAATATGTATATAGTTGTAGCAAAGGGAAATGCCCAGCAATATGTGAAACTACAAACCAATATGGAAAAGAACATGGAAACATATATTCTCGGATTAATAGAAAATGATTATAACAATAGTGAGATAATTCCGGTGACGTTGAATGACTTTTTAGTACAGATAAATGAAAACGGAAATAGTCTCCTTCCAGTAGTTAATATTGATGAAGATAATAAGGATATAAAAATAGAAGGGTCTACAGCCATAAAAAACTTCATGGTTAAAGGGGATCTGAATCCAGTAGAAACAGCCAATATAGAATTGCTTAGGGGCAAGTTAAAAGGAAGTAAAAAAATGATATATGTAGATAAACATCCTATAGATATTGATATAACAAATACTGCGAGAAAAATAAATGTAAGTCAAGTTGATGGCAGATTGAATTTTAGTGTGGATTTAAAAATAGAAGCGCAAATAAAAAACTATTCGCTAGATAAAAAAGTGTTTTCAGTTGACAAATTAAATTATATTCAGGAAAATTTCAATAAATCTATAAAAAGAGAATGTGAATATGCTTTGAAAATAACTCAAAATGATCTTCAGATAGATCCTGTAGGATTTGGAGAGCATCTGGAAAAATTTTATCCCAATATATGGAACAAAGTGAAGGACAAATGGGATGAAGAATATAAAAATTCATCCCTAAATGTAAATGTTGATACCCAGATAAGAAGAATTGGAGTTGTTCAATAATATATTTTGTAAAATTGAATATAACTAGGATATCTGTCAATACTCATTATTAGGATAAAAATAGCATCTTGATTTTAGAAGGGGAGTAGATAATATGAAAAAATTTCTTTTTATGTGTGTATTGGGTATTTTAGTTATATATACTTTTAATTTTACTGTAAGTTCCAGGAATTATAATTTCATGGCTTTAAATGGAGAAGGAGAGGATATACAGAAGAGTATAGCATCAAAGATAATAAGATTTCATGTCATAGCTAATAGTGATTTAAAAAGTGACCAAGCCCTGAAACTGAAGGTGAGAGATGCAGTTCTAGAATATATTTCACCAAAGCTGAAGAATTCATCGAATATAAATGAATCGAGAAAGATTCTTAAAGAAAATGATAAGAATATTTTGGCTGTAGCAAGGAAGGTTATACAGGAACAGGGATATACCTATAAAGTGAGAAGTACACTTGGACAGGCTGGTTTCCCTATAAAGACATATGGGAATATTACATTGCCGCAGGGTAGATATGAAGCTTATAGAATAATAATTGGGGAAGGTAAAGGACAGAACTGGTGGTGTGTTATGTTTCCGCCCTTGTGCTTTGTTGATATTTCAAAAGGGCAGATTTCTTATAAGAGTACGGAAGAAAAAATGAAAAGTGTCTTGAATCAAAAGGAATATGATTCTGTGGATAATGGAATTGAGCACCCAGATAAACGTAAATCGCCAAAGAAAATAGAAGTAAGGTTTAAAATAGTAGATTTTATGAAGAAAATAGGATTTTAATATAACTCGGGGAACTCCCAAGCTAAATTAAAATTAATTCCCTTCAAATATTTTGTTGGCAGTCTTTAAAAAGTGTTCACCTACTGATTTAATTAAAACCTTTATAGCCTCTTTTTCATAGTGCCTGCTGTTTTTTATGGTACTGTGATTTGCGTTGGAGCCCGTATTGCCTGTTCCTATAAGATAATGAATTAATTTCATAATATTGTAACCAGAGTTTGGCTTGGAAAATTTGCTGCAGTTTTCAGCCATGGCTTTTAATTTATCTGGAGCTTTTAAAAGTATATCAATATTTTCACCGCATTTTGAAGTATCAGTTAAGTTAACAGCCAATTCATGTTTGAAAAGAAACTGTGCATTTTTCTCTTCCTGTCCTGGTATTGGAGAAAAAATTCCAATAGGAAGATTGCATATTAAAGCCTCTGTAATTGTAAGCCCACCGGGTTTGGTCAACAGCAGGTTACTGCACTGCATATATTTATTTACCTCTTCTGTAAATCCAACAATACAGGTCTGTTTTAGAGAAAAATCTTTAAGCTTCAAAAGATTCGAGTATAATTTTTTATTTTTACCAGTTATTATAATGATTTGAATATCCTCATCCATCTCATTTAGTTGTTCATATATATCTTTAATTTTGCCCATTCCCAAACTTCCACCCATAATGAGTACAGTAAACTTGGAAGTTGATAAATTCAAATCCTGTAGAGTAGCATCCCTATCATATTTTTTAACAAAATAGGGTTTCACAGGTATTCCAAAATCATATATGCTTTCTTTTTTTATACCTTCTGAAACCATTTTATCAATCATATCTTCATTTGATACTACATAAGCGTTTATGTAAGGATGCAGCCATGTACTATGTGAATAGAAATCTGTTATGATGGACATACAGGGTGTATTGAGATTGTATTTGAATTTTAATACTGACAGCATTTCCGTAGTAAATGGATGGGTAGATATTAATATATCTGCATTAAAGTCATCTATTAACGGAATCAGTTTGTAGGTCAGTATTTCTATTAATTTTGAAGCTAAAGTAACTGCAATTGGATCAGTACCTTCAGAATAAGAATATAATTTCCTATACAGAGAAGGTGTAACTTTTAGGGCCTTTAAGTAACTCCCTATTACAACCTTGTCTATTATTGGATTTATATATTTCAAAGTGTCTATTATACGTACTTCTGAATCCAAGGCTTCAAGCTTAATATAATCTTTTATAGCCTCTGCTGCCTGAACATGACCTCCGCCGGCAGAAACTGAGAAAATCAGTACTTTCATTTAATCACCTTCTGAGTAATCATGTGTGAATGTTATAAACAAAGTATTTATTATTATACACTTAACATTATATAGAATATATCTATAATAATAAACTGATTTGTGAACATTTAAGAAAAAATTAATATTAATATTATACCAGATAAATTGTTTATGCACATAATTTCATGTTTGACAAGCATAGATGAATAATATTTACGATAGTACAGATAATATATTTATTATAATTATTTAACACTAAGGAGGGAAGAGCTGACCGGTTTTACAATTGGAAAGCGTATTTGTTTATGAAAACATCTAGAAAGAGAATTATATATACAGCTATAGTAACTTTAATTATTGTATTTTCAAGTACTTTTGCTATTCTTATGACATTGGAAAGAAATGATTACAGGAACTATCTACAAGGTGAATATGGAAAAAATATGTTTGAACTGATAGATGCTGTCCAGAATATAAGGGTAAATCTGGCAAAAGCCGAAGTAATCGGTTCTCGAGAACAGGGGATAACTGTATTCGAGGAAATATTCAGACATTCTGCTACGGCTAATGATAAGCTTAATTCCCTCCCGATTTCCCAGCCGGCAATAGCTGATACAAGCAAGTTCCTGAATCAAGTCGGCGATTTCTGCTATAGTCTTGCAAAAACCTCCAGCAGAGGAGGAGATCTTACAGATAATGATTATTCAACTATTGAGAGGTTGAAGAAAGAATCATCAGATTTGGAGAATCAGTTGAATAATGTATCCAATGATATAAATGAAGGTCAGATTAAGTGGGGAGAAATAAGAAAAAAAATTACAGGAGTATTTGCCAGAAATAATTCTGATGATGCATTAAATCAATTTGAAAATATACAAAAACAGATAGTACAATATCCGGCATTAATCTATGATGGACCTTTTTCGGACAATACTCTTTCTATAACTCCAAAGATAAATTCTCAAAAAGAAGTTTCTCAAAAACAAGCTGAGTCTATCGCAAAAAAGATAATGAAAAATAATAAAATTAAAGATATAAAAACTCAAAGTGTGACCGAGAAAGGGAATATAAAGGTATATAGATTTGTGGCATCTTTGAAATCTGACAATAACAGGGATGAAAGTCTAACTTGTGAAATAAGTAAAAATGGCGGAAAAATATTGTATCTTATAAATGATAGAGTTATAAATAATTCTACTATGGATGTGAAGAAAGCAGTAAATATAGGCGAAAAATATTTGAAAAGTTTAGGATATAAAAATATGGTTCCTACATATACTTTGAGATATGGAAATGAAGCCGTAATAAGTTATGTATATAAACAGGACGATGTAATTGTATATCCGGATCAGATAAAATTGAAAGTTGCATTGGATAATGGAGAAGTTGTAGGAGTTGAATCTGAAAAGTATTTAGTAGCACATGAAGATAAGAGAAATATGGGAAATCCCAAAATAGCATTGGCCTTTGCTAAAACGAAGGTTGGAAAGAAATTAAATGTAAGAGGGGAAAAGCTGGCTGTAATCCCCACAGAAAATAATAAAGAAGTATTGTGTTATGAATTTTCAGGAAATTACAAAGAGGATGATTTTAAAATCTATGTAAATGCAAATACTGGATATGAGGAGAGAATAATTCAAATAATAGATACGCCGAACGGCCAGCTCACAATGTAGTTTGCATAATTCACCTGTTCTGATATAATGAATTTGTAATTATAATAATTGCAGTATTTCAGGAGGATTATTCATGAAAAAGAAAGCCGTTATATCTGTATCCAGCAGCAGGGAAAATGATGATGATAAAATAGAAGTGGTAACACCGGGCGATTTTTACAAGAAGGATTCTTTTTATTATGCACAATATAAAGAGACGGAAGTATCAGGTATGGAAGGAACAGATACTACATTTAAGATGAACAATGATAATTTTTCACTTATAAGGATAGGCAGCACCAATGCAAATATGGATTTCAGTAGAAAAAGGGATAGTTTATCTATTTATGACACACCTTATGGAACTATTGAGCTTAGAATAAAGACCAATAAGCTTGAAGTAAATCTGGATGAAGATGGTGGAGATATATTTATAGATTATAATTTAAGTATATCCGGTCAAAAATATCAGAATACAAGATTAAAAATCAATATAAAAACTGAAATCTGAGTATTTCGCTACATATCTAAATATATTGCTAATCTTTCTCTATATGTGTTTAGAATTATATATAGTTGGATATTAATAAAAATAGAGAGAATAATATTAATTAATTATAGGGGAAGATTAACTATGAATAAGTACTTTAATAATAAAGAAAAGGCTTACTATGCTATAATTGATATATTGCGTGAATACAAAGGTTTAACTAAAAATGAATTATTTCAGATATTAAAAGATAATGATTGCAGACATCTTTTTTTCCTTTTGATTAAAAAATACGGATGCTTTGATCTGGAACTGTTGAAAAAAGATTTGCCATCTATAAGTAAAAACAAGTTAAACAATAATATAAAAAGAGCAGAAGAAAAATTACTGTTTAATAAAAAGATAAGAAATATGTATTTTGAAGCTGAAGAATTGATAGATAAAATTAAATAACAAAAACCCCTAGCATATACTAATATAATATGCTATTATATTAGGTATGTTAAAAAGGATAGTACATTAACATTATATTATTTGGGTGACTTTCATTATAGCACCAGCAAAATATTTTGTCAATAGTAACTTCTAAGAATGTTAAGACCTAACAATACAAAACAGGGGGTGAATACTGCATAAAGCAGGAATTTTATGAGCACAAAATATATATTTGTAACTGGAGGAGTAGTATCTTCACTTGGAAAGGGAATAACTGCAGCTTCTCTGGGAAGACTTTTAAAAAATAGAGGACTTAAAGTTTCAATTCAAAAATTTGACCCATACATAAATGTAGATCCTGGAACTATGAGCCCATATCAGCATGGAGAAGTTTTTGTAACAGATGATGGTGCGGAGACAGATCTGGATCTGGGACACTATGAAAGATTTATAGATGAGAGTTTGGGCAAAAATAATAATGTAACAACAGGCAAGATATACTGGTCTGTAATATCAAAGGAGAGAAAAGGGGAGTATCTTGGAAGTACAGTCCAGGTAATACCTCATATAACAAATGAAATAAAATCAAGGGTATACAAAGTAGCCGAAGAAAAACATGAAGATGTTGTAATAACTGAAATAGGAGGAACTATAGGAGATATAGAATCCCTTCCATTTCTGGAGGCTATAAGACAGATAAAATATGATGTGGGTATAGAAAATGTATGCTTTATTCATGTTACGCTGGTTCCATATTTGAAAAAGTCGGGAGAATTAAAAACGAAGCCGACGCAGCATTCTGTAAAAGAACTTAGAAGTATAGGAATTCAACCTGATATAATAGTGTGCAGGTCTGAAAAAGAGCTTTCCTCTGATTTAAAAGAAAAAATAGCCTTGTTTTGTGATGTAGATAGAGATTCTGTTATACAGAATCTAGATGCCCAGAATTTATATGAAGTCCCGCTTATGCTTCATAAGGAAGGTTTGGACAGCCTGGTATGTAAAAAACTAGGTTTGAAGTGCAGTGATATAGACAATACTGAATGGATTGATATGGTAGATAGGATAAAGAATTTATCGAAAAGTGTGACCATAGGACTTGTAGGAAAATATGTAGAACTCCATGATGCATACATATCTGTAGTTGAGGCATTGAATCATGGAGGATATGCCAATAATGCACATATAAATGTTAAATGGATAAACTCAGAGGATGTTACAAGGGACAATGCAGGTGAATATTTAAAAGATGTAGATGGAGTCTTAGTCCCTGGAGGATTTGGTGATAGAGGAATAGAAGGTAAAATAGAATCCGTAAGGTGGGCTAGAGAAAACAAAGTCCCATTTTTGGGAATATGCCTTGGAATGCAGTGTGCAGTAATTGAGTTTTCAAGGAATGTAATTGGTTATGAAGGAGCACACAGCTCAGAAATAGACCCGGATACAAAATATCCCGTAATAGACTTAATGCCAGATCAGAAAAATATGGATCAAAAAGGCGGTACTATGCGTCTGGGAGCTTATCCATGTAAACTGTTGAAAGAAAGTAATTCATTTAAAGCTTATAATGAAGAAATAATACATGAAAGGCACAGACATAGATATGAGTTTAATAATGAATACAAAGAAGCACTTTCTAAGGCAGGACTTGTGATTTCAGGAATAAGTCCTGATTTAAGATTGGTTGAGATTGTTGAAATCAGAAATCATCCATGGTTTGTAGCTGTACAATTTCATCCTGAATTAAAATCAAGACCCAATAGACCACATCCATTGTTTAGGGATTTTATTGCAGCAGCTCTATATAACATGTCTAAGTAATTCTTTCCTGAATAATTAAAAGTTGGGATATCTAAGTTAAGTTATCCCAGCTTGTTGATTATTTTTACTAAATTTAATTAATACTATTGATTATTGTATATGATAATAATATCATAGAAAGTAAGTACAGTACTTATCTTTTATGATGTTGATTTGTTCTTACAGCATATTAATTGTGAAACTTTGTAAAAGGTTTATTTTATTATATTTCCACTTCAATATAAAATTTTCTTAAATCTAAAATATAGAATTCTAGAAATGTTTTAATTTCTATCGGAATTTTCCCGGAGATTATATAAGGTTAATAATGAGAGGTGTTACTTTTTGATTAATAAAGATAGAGAGTTGGACAGTATGAAATTGGTAGAACTTAAAAAGATTGCAAGAGAACTGGGAATGAAAGATGCTTATAAATATAAAAAAGCAGAATTGATTGAAGAGATAAAAAGATTATCTCCAGTTTCTATAGAAAGGGATGGGGTTATACTTAGAGAAAAAATAAGTCCAAAAAGCGAAGCTATACATCAAGATGAAAAAGCAGAGAAAGTAGAATCGGATGAAGGAAAATATCCGGAAATAAAGCAGGAAAAGGAAGAAAAGAAAGAAGATTTGAAGGAAAATGGCGAGCATAAAAAAGAAAAGCTAAAGGAAATGATAAATGAATCGGATAGTGCAAAGGGAGTACTTGAAATTATTGAGAACAACAATTATGGATTCTTGAGAGGGAAAAATTATTTAACAGGACCGAATGATATATATGTTTCTCCATCCCAGATAAGGAGGTTTAATTTAAGAACAGGTGATGAAGTTATAGGAAAAGTTAGAACTCCAAAAGAAGGAGAGAAGTTCAAAGCGCTTTTGTATGTTGAAAGGGTAAATGGAGAAAATCCAGAGAGGGCAGTCGGAAGAAAACCATTTGAAACCCTTACTCCTATATATCCAAATGAAAGAATAAAATTGGAAACAGGAAGTTCTGAATTGTCTACGAGACTTATGGATATAATGTCACCGCTCGGGAAAGGACAGAGGGGAATTATAGTAGCACCCCCTAAAGCGGGGAAAACTACCCTTCTAAAAAAGATAGCACAGAGCATATCTATAAATAATCCAAAAATAAAATTGATAGTGGTGCTTATAGACGAAAGGCCGGAAGAAGTTACAGACATGCAGAGATCAATCCGTGGAGAAGTAATATATTCCACATTTGACGAAGAACCTGAACATCACACGAAGGTAGCCTATATGGTACTTGAAAGGGCAAAAAGAATGGTGGAGCAGGGACAGGATGTTGTAATACTTTTGGACAGCATAACAAGACTTTCAAGAGCATATAATTTAACTATAACCCCAACAGGGAGAACCCTTTCAGGAGGACTGGATCCGGGGGCGCTTATAATGCCTAAAAAATTCTTCGGTGCAGCGAGAAATATAGAAGAAGGTGGAAGCCTTACAATTCTTGCCACAGCTTTGATTGAGACTGGAAGCAGAATGGACGATATGATATTTGAAGAGTTTAAAGGTACAGGTAATATGGAAGTCCATCTCGACAGAAAACTTCAGGAAAGAAGAATATTTCCTGCTATTGATATATACAAGTCAGGAACGAGACGAGAAGATCTCTTGTTTAAAACCCAGGAAGAAAAAGATTGTGCTTTCAATATAAGAAAGATTTTATATGATGAAAATAATACTCAGAATATCACAGAACAGCTTATAAATCTTTTGACTAAAACTAAAGACAATAGAGAATTTATACAATTTGCCAGCAAAATAGATATGAATAAAAAATTAGCAAAAAAATAAACAGCGTGGAATATAATAATAAAACCTGACCTTAATTTTTAGATAAGGTCAGGTTTTAAAAAGCCTAAGCAACAAATTACTGTTCATTTTTTAAATTGAATTTCTTTAAGAACTTATCAACTCTTCCGCCTGCATCAACTAATTTCTGCTTACCAGTGAAGAATGGATGGCACTTAGAGCATATTTCCACTTTCAACTCCTTTTTAGTTGAGCCGGTTGTGAAAGTGTTTCCACATGCACACTTAACTACAGCATCATGGTAGTATTCTGGATGTATGCCTTTTTTCATGTTTTTCACCTCTTTCAAATCAAACGCAATTATCACATTAACCTCTAAATTATAGCATGCCTTTTATATCAAGTCAATAAACATTTTCAGACATTTTTTATAAAATAAATACTTTAATAAATCAATCTGGTTTGTTAAAATAATATTTGTTTAATATTATAGAATTAAAAAAGAGGTAATTTTATGAGCAAGTTGTATTTTAGGTATGGAGCTATGAATTGCGGAAAATCTACAAATTTATTACAGGTAGCATACAATTATGAGGAGCGCGGAATGAAGGTTGTTCTAATAAAGGCGCATACAGATACAAAAGGCGAGGATAAAATTGTATCAAGACTTGGATTCTCAAGAAAGGTTGACATATTAGTTGATAAAAGTGATGATATTAGGTATATTATAAAAAAGCGGAATAATAAAAGAGGAAATATAGACTGTATACTTGTAGATGAAGTACAGTTTTTAAAAAAAGAACATATAGACCAATTGTTTAAAATAGCGGTATTGGATGATATTCCCGTGATATGTTATGGAATTAGAACTGACTTCCAGATGAATGGATTTGAAGGAAGTGAAAGGCTATTACTTCTGGCTCACAGCCTGGAAGAGTTGAAAACCATATGCAAATGCGGCAGAAAGGCTATATTTAATGGCAGAAAAGTAAATGGAAAATTTGTATTTGAAGGAAGGCAGATAGCTATAGACAAAAAAGATAATATTGAATATGAGTCTCTGTGCGGAAAATGTTATTTTAAGTATAAATCTCAAAATGGGGTGATATAATGTCAAGAACAACATCAGTTGGTGGTCAAGCAGTTATAGAAGGAGTTATGATGAGAGGACTTAATGGAGTTGCTACTGCAGTTAGAAAACCCGATGGTGAAATTGTGGTTGATAGAAAAGACAGTGTACCTTATAATAAGAGAAATAGGTTTCTGGCACTTCCTATTATAAGGGGATTTGTGGGATTGATAGAGTCACTTGTAATAGGAATAACAACTCTTAATTATTCAGCTTCATTTTTTGAAGAAGAAGAGCAGCCAGGTAAATTTGATAACTGGTTTGAAAGTGTATTTAAAGATAAAAGTGATGATGTACTTCTTGGAATTACTGTTTGTATATCTCTTGCTATAGCTGTTATACTTTTTTTTATATTTCCAACTTTTCTTGCAAATATATTTAAAAGATTTAATGTGGAGAGCAGTATTGGATTGAATATAATAGAAGGTATAATAAGAGTAGCCATATTTTTGCTGTATATTTATCTTATTGGGAAAATACCGGATATAAATAGATTATTTCAGTATCACGGTGCAGAGCATAAGACTATATTTTGCTATGAAAATGAAGCTGACCTTACACCTAAAAATGCAAAGAAATTTGAAAGACTTCATCCGAGATGTGGTACTAATTTTTTATTTTTGGTTATGATAGTAAGTATAATATTGTTTTCATTGACAGGGTGGAGCAATATATGGGAAAGGATATTGTATAGAATAATTTTATTGCCGATAGTTTCCGGAATAACCTACGAATTGATAAAATGGATGGGCAGAAGCCATAGCATGTTATCAAGATTCCTTGCCTACCCAGGGCTCATGCTTCAGAAATTAACTACGAGAGAACCGGATTACAAACAATTGGAAGTGGCTATAGCGGCATTGAAATGTGCTGAAGGAATGAAAAGTGACGAAGAAGATATATAAAACTAATTTTATCTGAAATGGAGAAGTAAAATGGAGAAGTTAAGAAATAAGGTAGGGGAACTTTTGACTTACGGGTATGAAAGCTTAAAAAGGAAGAACATAGATAGCTATAGATTGGATGCAGAATTATTGCTTGGAAAAGTTCTGGGAAAGGATAAGCTTTTTTTATTGATAAATAGAGATTATGAAGTGGAAGACGAGGATATAAAAGAGTATTACGAACTTTTGAATTTGAGAGAAAAAAGGATGCCTGTAAAGTATATATTAGGTGAATGTGAATTTATGGGATTGAATTTTTACGTAAAACAGGGAGTCTTAATTCCAAGACCGGATACAGAAACACTTGTTGAAGAGGCAATTGAGAAAATAAAATATAATGGATTTATCAAAATATGTGATGCGTGCTGCGGGAGTGGGGCAATTGGTATATCAATTGCCAAATTGATTGAGGATGTTCGTGTAATCTGCTGTGATAAATTTCCAGAGGCCTGTGAAGTTACAAAAGAAAATATAAGAAAATTTTCTCTTGAAAATAGAGTCCAAATTGTGAGAAGTGATTTATTGCAGAGCTTCATATTGGAGAATGAAAAATTTGATATTATAGTATGTAATCCACCTTATATCAAGGAAGATGTCATATCCACACTTATGAGTGATGTAAGAGATTATGAGCCTTATGAAGCTCTATGCGGAGGAAAAGATGGCCTTAAATTTTACAGAAAGATAGTGTCACAAAGTTTGGAACTACTTGATACAAATGGAATGATCATGTTTGAGATAGGATATGATGAAAGACAGGAGGTAGAAGAAATACTCAAAAATAATGGATTTTCAGATATCCAGAGTAAGAAGGATCTGGCAGGAAGGGACAGAGTAGTACTTGGAAAATTATAGAAAAAATATAGTATAAATGTTGGTGCATATAAGAATAGTATGATATAATAATAAATTGTGAAAATATTTATACGGAGTGATAAAAATATGTTGGAAAGACTTGATTTTATAGAGAACAAATATGAAGAACTGTCTATAAAAATAAGTGATCCTGCTGTTATGAAGGATCAAAAAGAATGGCAGAAGTTATGCAAAGAACATGCAGATATGGAAATAATAGTTTCCAAATATAGAGAATACAAGAAGGCAAAACAGGATCTGGCCGACAATAAGGAAATGCTCAAAGAGGAAACGGACAGAGAGATGAGGGATATGGAGCAGGAAGAGATAAAATCACTTACAGAAAAAATAGAGAAAAGTGAAGATGAATTGAGAATACTGCTTCTCCCTAAAGATCCCAATGATGACAAAAATGTATTTGTGGAAATAAGAGGTGGCGCAGGAGGAGAAGAAGCGGCCCTATTTGCAGCCAATCTTACAAGAATGTATACCAGGTATGCTGAAAGAAAGGGCTGGAACGTAGAGACAATAAGTCTGAATGCTACGGATATCGGCGGTTTCAAGGAAATAGTATTCATGGTAAAAGGGAAAGGTGCTTACAGCAGGTTAAAATATGAGAGCGGAACGCACAGAGTTCAGAGAGTACCGGATACTGAATCAAGTGGCAGGATTCATACTTCAACGGCAACTGTAGCAGTACTTCCGGAAGTTGATGATGTAGATATAGTAGTAAATTCAAATGATATAAGAATAGATGTATTTAGAGCATCTGGACATGGAGGACAGTGTGTAAATACTACGGATTCCGCAGTAAGAATTACGCATATACCTACAGGCATTGTAGTTTCCTGCCAGGATGAAAAATCCCAGCTCAAAAACAAGGAAAAAGCCATGAAGGTTTTAAAATCTAGGCTTTATGAAATGGCAGAGAATGAAAGAAATGCAAGCATAGCAGAAGACAGGAGAAATCAGGTAGGGACAGGTGACAGAAGTGAGAGAATAAGAACTTATAATTTCCCTCAAGGTAGAATTACAGATCACAGGATAAGCTTAACCTTATACAAATTGGACTCATTTTTGGATGGAGACATTGACGAAGTTATTGATGCACTTATAACTGCAGATCAGGCAAAGAAGATGGAATCTATAGGAAAATAGAGAGGAGTTGAAAACCGTTATTCAAACTAACGGGTAATTATGAATATAGATAGAGCCATAAATAAGCAAAAAAGATCTTATAAGATATTTATGCTTTTTATGAGCTTTATTTTTTTTATGTTACCAGCTGTTTTCGCGATGTCTGGAAAGTTTAATCTGTTTTACATGATTTATCTTATGATTATAGAAGTTCTTATATTTTTAGCTGTTATAATAAAGATAAATAATGAGTCTTTAAAGTTTGAATCTGATGGATACAAATTAAAAATAATTATAGGTATAAGTAGGCATAAAATAAACGTAATATGTAATAAGGTTATTTTGGTTCATGTAGAGAAATATCCATATAACAATAGAGAATCAGGCGACTTTAAAATTATTGTCCTGGCAACTTCGCAATTCAGAAGCAGCAGAATGATTCCTGTAAATCTGGAATTTTTAAAAAGGCATCCATGTACGGCTTTTAACTATAACAGGATAAAGATAATATATCCGGAACAAAAATTTTATTATACGATAATTAAGAGGGCAGGTATAAAGAAATATCCATTATTGGATGTTATATATAGAAATTGTGTACATGCACATTTTACAGAAGAAACTATAGATGAAATAAAATATTATAGAGAGAATTCTGAAAAGTATAATTTTACCTATAGGGAATGATAAATAAACATGAAGCAGCATACATATAGAATATAATCAATAATATATGGGTGGTTTTTTGAATATCAGTATTGCAAATATTGTAATTGTTGGAAGCGCCGTATCGCTTATAGGTACGATGATTGGAGCATCTCTAGGCGTAATAGTGAAAAAGCCCTCCAACAGGTTTATAGGTACAATAGTCGGCTTTGCAGCAGGATTGATGCTTTCTATAGTTGTATTTGATTTAATACCGGAAGCGATTATGACATGGGATTTTTTTAATACTATAATATGTGCCGTCCTAGGTGCATGTATTATGGCGGCAATTGACAGCAGGATAAAAATAGATCATATTAATAAACATATAAAAGTAGCATTTATGGCGGCCGTAGGACTTATGATTCATAATTTTCCGGAAGGTATAATAATGGGCTGTGGATTTAGAGCTGGAGGAAGCCTTGGAATAAAGATGTGCCTTATAATTGCAATCCACGATATACCGGAGGGACTTGCTGTTTCGGCACCCCTCATGTCATCCAGAATAAAAAAAGCAAAGATACTTTTATATGCTTTTATTACGGCATTCCCTACCGCTGTAGGAACGTTTTTCGGGGCATTTATTGCCGGAATATCCAATAATGTACTGGGTATTTGTCTTTCGTCTGCAGCTGGCATAATGCTGTATGTAGTATGTGGAGAGATGATACCTGAATCTTCGAAATTGTGGGAAGGGGTGGCAAGTACCTTTGGGGTACTGATCGGAATAATTCTTGGACTCATAATTGTACATGTATTGTAATTGTATAATTTCTTTAAAATAAAAGGATGGTAATGATTTATGGATACAAAAGTTAAATTATTGGATGAAGAAAATATCGATGCTGATATTATAGAAGAAGCAGGAAGCGTTATAAAGGAAGGCGGTCTTGTAGTATTTCCTACAGAAACTGTATATGGATTGGGAGCCAATGCACTTGATGCCAGTGCTGTAAGGAAAATATTTCAAGCCAAGGGAAGGCCGCAGGATAATCCTCTTATAGTACATATATCAGATATGGAAGAAATAGAACCTTTGGTAAGATACATATCACCGGCAGCTAGAAAATTTATGGATGCATTCTGGCCGGGTCCCATGACTTTGATACTTCCAAAAACTGAGTTGATTCCAGATGTTACAAGTGCCGGACTTTCAAGTATA
Source organism: Clostridium sp. (assembly GCF_022482905.1). Classification (NCBI taxonomy): domain Bacteria; kingdom Bacillati; phylum Bacillota; class Clostridia; order Eubacteriales; family Clostridiaceae; genus Clostridium; species Clostridium sp. Next base: position 2,790,476 of record NZ_JAKVOI010000001.1, on the reverse strand, counting down.
GGTATAAGGATGCCATCCAATAAAATAGCACGTGTATTGATAAAGGCAGCAAATGTACCGATTGCAGCACCATCTGCCAATATATCAGGAAGGCCAAGTCCTACGGATGTAGAAAGATGTATTGAGGACCTTGAAGGAAAGGTGGATTATATTTTAGGTGGAGATATGTGCGAATTTGGAGTGGAGTCTACGGTCATTGACTGTACTGTAAGTCCCAGCTGTATATTGAGGCCTGGCAGGATAACTCTTGAAATGCTGAAAAAGATTGAAGAAGATGCATATATTGATCCTGCCATTATGAAAAAGCCTGATGGAAAAATAAAACCAAAGGCACCTGGTATGAAATACAGACATTATGCACCCAAAGCCAAGGTGAAAATAGTTAGGGGAGATTTGAAAAAAACTATTGCAAAAATTAATGAAATGGTGCAGAATTATATAGATGAAAATAAAGAGGTAGGCATAATTGCTACCGATGAAACTAAACTTTACTACAAAGATGCACTTGTAATATCCCTTGGAAGCAGGAAGAACATGATAGAGGTGTCCAAAAATTTATTTGAAACTCTAAGACGTTTTGATGACAGCAATGTAGATATTATAATTTCAGAGGCATTCTATGAAAAGGGCATGGGTGTTGCTGTAATGAACAGACTTCAGAAATCTGCCGGGTTTGATATTACGGAAGTTTAAGTGTTATATTCAATTTGAAAGTGGTGATGATTGCGTTGAAAAAAATTCTATTTGTATGTACAGGCAACACTTGTAGAAGCTGTATGGCTGAAGCAATATTCAATAAGTTCTGTGATATGGATGGTATGACAGCGTATTCAGCCGGTGTATCTGTAGTACCAGAAAGTGAAGCTTCTTATAATGCAGCATATATTGTTAAAAGATATATAAATGAAGACATAATTAATAGAAAGGCAGTTCAGCTTACTGAATATATGTTGGAAAGTTCAAGCCTCATTTTTACGATGACCGGGTATATAAAGGATGTACTTGTTAAAAAGTTTCCTGACTTTGATTATAAGATATTTACATTAAAAGAGGCTGTTATGCAGAAAGGTGATATAGTAGACCCTTTTGGTGGCGATATAATGGAGTATGAAGCTGCGTATAGAGATCTTGAGGAGTGTATTTTGGTATTACTGAAAAAATTAAAAGAAGATACAGGCATTGCTTAATGTTTTTATCTTCTTTTTTTGCGGGATTTGTCAGAAAGATTTTTATTTTTTAAATGTATTTTGTTGTAATTCAATAAATTTGGGAGGTGCTTTTATGAAAATTGCAATAGGAAGTGATCATGCTGGATTTCCTCTAAAAAAGGAAATAATGAAACATCTGGAAGCTAGAAATATAGAATTTAAGGACTTTGGAACTTTTTCAGAGGATTCCTGTGATTATCCGGATTATGGACAGAAGGTTGGAGAAGAAGTTGCATCTAAAAACTATGAATTTGGAATATTGGTGTGTGGAACAGGTATAGGAATAAGTATAGCGGCAAATAAAATCCCGGGAGTAAGAGCGGCACTTTGTGGAGATACATTTAGTGCACATGCATGTCGTGAACATAATAATGCAAATATATTGGCACTTGGAGAGAGAATTGTAGGTGTTGGACTTGCTTTGGACATAGTAGATACGTTCTTGAATGCAAAATTTCAGGGAGGAAGACACGAAAGACGAGTTAATAAAATCACTGCGATTGAAAATAAGTACATTAAATAAGAAATACAATAAGGAGAGTAATTGTAAATGAGTAAAGTAACACAGATAACACATCCGCTTATATTACATAAATTAGCTTTTATAAGAGATAAAAATACAGGCTCGAAAGACTTCAGGGAACTTGTAGAGGAAGTAGCTATGCTTATGGCATATGAAGTAACAAGGGATTTCCAGACAGAAGATGTTGAAATAGAAACACCTATATGCAAAACTACATGCAAGATGCTGTCAGGGAAGAAAGTTGCAATAGTACCGATACTCAGGGCGGGACTTGGAATGGTTGGAGGAATGTTAAAGCTTATTCCTGCTGCAAAGGTTGGACATATAGGGCTTTATAGAGATGAGAAGACGTTACAACCAGTAGAATATTTCTGCAAATTGCCTCAGGATATTGGAGAAAGAGAAGTAATTGTAACAGATCCAATGCTTGCTACAGGAGGCTCATCCAGCGATGCAATATCTCTTCTGAAGAAAAAGGGAGCAAAAAATATAAGGCTTATGTGCCTGATTGCTGCTCCAGAAGGAATAAAAAAAGTTACAGAAACTCACCCTGATGTAGATGTATATATAGGTGCCCTGGATGAAAAATTAAATGAAAATGGGTATATAATACCTGGACTTGGAGATGCAGGCGACAGACTCTACGGTACCAAGTGATTGGATTTTTAAGACTCTTGATGGATTCGAGGGTCTTAAATTTTAAAGATTTCAGGATTCCTTTAAAAAAATGGCTTTATAGTTTATAATTAATATAGTTTTTAAACTGAGGAGAAATTTTATGAGAAAAGATTGGGATAATTATTTTATGGATATTGCATTTAAAGTTGCTGAAAGAAGTACGTGTCCAAGATTACATGTAGGAGCCGTCCTTGTTAAAAATAAAAGAATTAAAGGGACTGGTTATAATGGCAGTCCCAGAGGATTGGATCATTGTGATGCTGTTGGATGTCTCATGAAAGACAATCATTGTATAAGAACTATTCATGCAGAAGTTAACTGCCTTTTGGAAGTATGTCCCGATGATAGGGAAAATTCTACCATCTATGTTACGCACATGCCTTGTCCGGAATGTCAAAAACTTATAATAACCTGTGGAGTGAGCAGGGTTGTATTTTGCGAGGACTATTCCCCTGAAATCAACTGGTTCAAATACGCACCGCATATAAAACTGAAAAAGGTAGCAAAAGAATAACATGAGATATGATGAGGAAGGTTAACTAATGGATAACATATACATATTGGCGATAATTTCAGCAGTAATTTCATGTGTGCTTACACCGATTGTAAGAAAAATTGCGCTGAAACTTAACGTTATTGACATACCCAAGGACAATAGACGAGTACATAATAAGCCGATGCCGCTTTTGGGCGGACTGGCTATATATTTTTCCTTTATAATAACACTTATATTCAATAGGGGAGATCTGACCAATTCTGAAATTGGTTTGATATTGGGTGCAACCATAATAGTAATAGGTGGAGTACTGGATGACAAATATAATATAAAACCCTGGTGTAAACTTCTGTTTCAGATATCATCTGCTCTTGTTTTAATATTTTTTGGAATAAGAATAACCATTGTGACAAATCCTGTAAGTAACGTTTATCAGTTTATAAATGTAGGATATATGTATATTCCTCTTACTATAATATGGGTAGTGGGAATAACAAATGCCATGAATCTCATTGATGGGCTTGATGGATTGGCAGCAGGAGTGTCATTTATATCGGCTGTTACACTTTTTATCATATCAATTTTAAATGGCAGAAATGAGGCTGCTATGCTGACAATCATACTTTCAGGCTCAATAATAGGTTTCCTGCCATACAATTTTAATCCTGCTGTAATATTTATGGGTGACACAGGAGCACAACTTCTGGGATTCATGCTGGCATCCATATCAATAGAAGGAGCAATAAAGTCAGCGGCGGCATTTTCCATTGCAGTTCCAATACTTGCATTGGGTATACCCATCTATGATACATTGTTTGCCATGATAAGAAGGAAGATAAATGGCAGACCCATTATGCAGGCTGATAGAGGACATCTGCATCACAGATTGCTTGATATGGGATTAACTCAGAGACAGTCAGTCATGATAATGTATATAATAAGTATTATTTTAGGGAGTTTTTCCATAATCGCCATGCAAATTAATCCACAGAGGTCTTACTTTGTTCTGGCAGGAGTTATGGTAGTACTTGTTGTAATTGCCTGGAAGGTTGGATTTTTTAAACATAAAGATTGACATTTCAATATAAAATGTGGACCTGTAGAAAATGGAGGTATATATATGAGAATGTTGAAAACTATAACCATATTTGGTACAAGACCCGAAGCAATAAAGATGGCCCCACTTGTAAGGGAACTTGAAAAAAGAGAGTACATAACCAATAAAGTATGTGTTACGGCACAGCACAGGCAGATGCTGGATCAAGTATTGAATTTATTTGGCATAAACCCGGATTTTGACCTGAACATAATGAAAAACAAGCAGACATTGACAGGAATAACAACGAAGGTACTTGAAGGACTTGAAGAAATATTTATAGAAGAAAAACCAGATCTTGTTCTGGTACATGGAGATACCACTACAACCTTTGCAGGGGCCTTGGCTGCATTTTACAAAAAAATCAAGGTGGGCCATGTTGAAGCCGGGCTTAGAACCTATAACAAATATTTCCCATTTCCGGAGGAGATGAATAGAAAACTTACAGGTGCCATAGCAGATCTTCACTTTGCCCCTACTCCAAAATCCAAATATAATCTTTTGCGGGAAGGAATTTGTGAAAGTCAAATATTTGTAACTGGAAATACAGTTATAGATGCTATGAATGTTACAATAAATCCCAGTTATGAATTTAACAATAATAGATTGAATCAAATAGATTATAAAAATAATAAAGTTATAATGGTAACAGCACATAGAAGAGAGAACTGGGGAGCTGGAATAGAAAATATCTGCAGGGCTCTAAAAACTGTAGTACAGCAGAACAAGGATGTAGAACTAGTATATCTGGTACACTTGAATCCAGTGGTAAAGGATGTAGTATACAAGATATTAGGGGATCAGGGCAGGGTATATCTATTTCCACCGCTTGATACAGATGAGACTCATAATTTAATGAACAAGTGCTATATGGTTATGACTGATTCCGGCGGGCTTCAAGAAGAAGCACCACACTTAGGGAAACCTGTACTTGTTTTAAGAAATGTTACAGAAAGACCTGAGGCAGTAGAAGCTGGTACGGTAAAACTTGTGGGGACTTCAGAGGAGATGATAGTTAAAAGTGCCAACGAACTTATAAGAAATCCAGATGAATATGAAAGAATGAGCAGAGCAATAAATCCATATGGTGATGGAAAGGCCTCAATAAGAATCGTCGATGCAATATTGGACTATTTTGGTATTGAGAAGGGAAAATACAATGAGTTCAATTATTTAAACAAATAATTGAATTAATTATTGCAAATGCTTTTTAAATAGTGTAACATGTAAATAGATTTATATAACATATTTGACAAAATCCAATTTCCTCAAATGGGGTACTAAAAAACTTTGTGTTTTTTTTAACAAAAATATTGATAAATTTTTAATTATCGAGTATAATGAAATTGTTAACAGACAAGTTTGTAATTTATTAAAATTTTAAAATAAATAGGAGGATTAGTCATGAGTGAAGTAGTTATTGCAAGTGCAGCTAGAACAGCTATTGGTAAATTTGGAGGAAGCTTGAAAGGTGTTTCAGCTCCAGATTTAGGTGCCCTAGTTATAAAAGAAGCAATAAAAAGAGCCAACATAAAACCAGAAGATGTAGATGAAGTTGTATTGGGAAATGTATTACAGGCAGGACTTGGACAAAATCCAGCAAGACAAGCATTGATAAAAGCAGATATTCCAAACACGGTTCCAGCTTTTACAATAAACAAGGTTTGTGGTTCAGGTCTTAGATCAGTAAGCTTGGCAGCACAGTTAATAAAGGCCGGTGATGATGATATCGTTGTAGCTGGTGGAATGGAAAATATGTCTGCAGCTCCTTATGTGCTTCCAACTACAAGATGGGGACAAAGAATGTTTGATGGTAAAATAATAGATGAAATGGTAAAAGATGGTCTGTGGGATGCTTTCTATAATTACCACATGGGTATGACAGCTGAAAATGTAGCAGAAAAATGGGGAATAACAAGAGAACAGCAGGACGAATTTTCAGCATCATCACAGCAGAAGGCAGAAGCAGCAATAAAAGCTGGAAAATTCAAGGATGAAATAGTTCCAGTAGTTATTAAGGATAGAAAAAAGGGAGAAATAGTATTTGACACTGATGAATTCCCTAGATTTGGAACAACTGCAGAATCACTGGCAAAATTGAAACCAGCATTCAAGAAAGACGGTGGGACTGTTACTGCAGGTAATGCTTCAGGTATAAATGATGCTGCAGCAGCTCTAGTTGTTATGAGTGCAGAAAAAGCAAAAGAACTAGGAATAAAACCTCTTGCAAAAATAGTTTCTTATGGTTCAAAGGGACTTGATCCTCAAATAATGGGATATGGACCGTTCTATGCTACAAAACTGGCACTAGAAAAAGCTAACTTAACTGTAGAAGACTTGGATCTGATCGAAGCGAATGAAGCTTTTGCAGCACAGAGTTTGGCAGTTGCCAAGGATCTGAAATTTGATATGAGCAAGGTAAATGTAAATGGTGGTGCAGTTGCTCTTGGACATCCAATTGGAGCTTCTGGTGCAAGAATACTTACTACTCTTCTTTATGAAATGAAGAAAAGAGATTCAAAATATGGACTGGCTACACTGTGCATAGGTGGAGGAATGGGAACAGCCATAATAGTAGAAAATTACAAGTAGTATAAAGAAATAACATATAATATTCCAAATGGAAAAAGCAAACCGAGCAACAATTGGTTTGCTTTTCTATTTATTTCTGATAAAATTAATTTATTAAACAAAATATGAACAAGTTTGAAATAAAGCTTTTAAATTGTATCTTAAAGGTATATAATTTTATTAATTACACCATTACATCTAAGCGGAGGAGCCTGATGAATAAAGATATTTTGAACATGGTAAAAAAAGTATCCATAATTAATTTGATGATTGGTATAGTTGCAGCTTTTATCATACAGATATTATTCAAGAATTTTGGGTTATTTGTGATGATAGGGATGATTACGGCTGTATTTAATTTTTTTATTAATAGTCAGGCAGGAGAACTGATATTTAAAAGATTTAGAAATTCGTCGGTATCTCTGTACATAATAAGTTTTTTTATAAGAATTGGAATTGCTGCAGGGATAGGATATGCTGTTTTTATGTACAATAAATATGATGCAGTTGCGTATTTATTTGGATATACTTCTCATTTAATGGGAATATATGTATACTCAGTCATTAAAAATAATTAAAGAAGGGATGTGATGAAATGGAAAGCTTTTCACCATTGTTTGTAATACATATTGGTTCTTTCAATGTTGGGATAACATCTAGTATTATTGTACAATGGATTATTATTTTGATCTTAGCGATTCTTGCAAAAGTTTTTACAGCAAACATGAAGAAAATACCCGACAAAAAACAGAGTGTTGTTGAAATCATATTTGAATCAATAAAAAATCTTGTTGAAGATAATATGGGGAAGGAATATAGGCCTTATATACCCTACATAGGGACGCTGGCTATATATATAATAGCAATTAACATTCTTCCATTGATTGTCGGGGTAAGATCTCCAAGCGAAGATTTAAGCGTTGCAGTTGGACTGGCACTTATAACTTTTGTATTGGTTCAATTCAATGCTATCAAGAAAATTGGATTGAAGGGATATTTTGTTGCCTATTCTAAGCCTGTAGTACCCTTATTGCCCCTTAACATTATAGAAAGGGTGGTTCTTCCAGTTTCATTGAGTTTGCGACTATTTGGGAATTTAACTGCAGGTGCTGTAATTGTGGGGATGGTATATGGTGGATTAAGCCATATAGGGTGGTTTGCACAGTTCTTAGTGCCCATACCTTTCCATGCTTTCTTTGATTTATTTGATGGATCGATTCAAATGATAGTATTTGTTATGCTTACGATGATGAACATAAAGGTTATAGCTGAAGAGTAGCAATGAGCTATTTATTATATTTTAAGGAGGATTTTTATTATGAATTTGGATGCACAGTCATTTATATCAGGTATGGCAGCTATTGGAGCAGGTTTAGCCGCTATAGGATGCCTTGGAGGAGGTATCGGAGTTGGTAATGCTGCAGGAAAAGCAGTTGAGGGAGTATCAAGACAGCCTGAGGCAAGCGGTAAAATATTAAGCACTTTCTTTGTAAGTGCGGCTTTATCAGAAGTAACTGCTATTTATGCTCTGTTGATAGCTCTCATTTTGGTATTCAAAGTCTGATCAATATACCTCACCAACTTATGTTGATATTTTAGAGGGGAGGAATCAGTTTCAATATGGAAGTTAATTTAAGTAGGATTATTATAACAATAATAAATTTTATTGTACTGTATTTTATTTTGAGACACTTCTTTTTCAGGCCAATTGACAACAGTATTACGAACAGGACAGAAGGGATTGCTTCTCAAATTAGAAATGCCGATGAAAATGAAAAAAAGTCTCAGAAACTTCTGGCTGAACACCAGAAACTTTTGAGTAATTCGAAGCAGGAAGGCAAGTCCATTGTAGAAGACTATAAAAATAAGGCTGATAGAGTTTCTGAGGACATAATAAAAGATGCACAGAAGGAAGCCTCAATAATAATAACCAGAGCAAAGACTGAAGCCGATAGGGAAAAAGAAAAAGCACAGGATGAAATAAAAAATCAGGTTGTAGATCTGGCTCTTATTGTATCATCAAAGGCTTTGGAAGGATCTATCGATGAAAAGCAGCATAGAAAACTTATCGAAGATTTTATAGCTAAGGTAGGTATCTGACTATGTATGAATATTTAAATAGGAGATATGCTCTTGCACTTTACAAAATAGGAGAAGAAAAAGGCAAGGTGGAAGAATATCTTGAACAGTTAAAACAAGTTGTATCAATAATAGAAGCAAATTCTGCATTTGTGGAGATCATTAAGGATCCTGAAATAAGTACACTGGAAAAGAAAAATATGTTTACCGATGTATTTAAAGATAAGATCGATGATGATGTATTTTCATTCTTGTTGATTCTTATAGAAAAAGGAAGAATCAATGACATTGGGGGAAAGCTTAGAGAGATGGAAAACATATATCTTGAAAAGCACGATACCGTTGTTGCGAAAGTAAAAACAGTCATTCCTCTAACAGATGATGAAAGAAAGACACTTAAAGACAAGTTGGAAAAAAAATTCAACAAAAAGGTTTTAATAAAATCAGAATTGGATCCATCTATAATAGGTGGCGTGTATATCAATATAGACAATCAGGTTATGGATGGAACTATAAAATCAAAACTTTCTGAAATGAAGAAAATAATGCTTAGGAAAGATTAGAGGTGAGCCTATGAACATAAAGCCTGAAGAAATAACTTCAATTATAAAAAATGAAATACAGAAATATGAAAAGAAAATAGAAACAGTTGATTCAGGTACAATAATTCAAATCGGTGATGGTATTGCCAGGGTTTATGGCCTTAACAAATGTATGGCCAATGAACTTCTAGAGTTTCCAAATGGTGTTTATGGTATGTCTCTGAACCTTGAACAGGATAATGTAGGTTGTGTCCTTTTAGGTTCCGAGAATGGAATAAAAGAGGGAGATATAGTCAAAAGCACGGGTAAGGTTGTAGAAGTTCCAGTAGGGGAGAATATTATTGGAAGAGTAATAAATTCACTTGGGCAGCCCATTGATGGCAAGGGCCCTGTCGTAACTTCACAAACCAGGCCGGTGGATGTTGTAGCTCCGGGAGTTATAACAAGGCAGTCTGTCAAGGAGCCTCTCCAGACCGGACTCAAGGCTATAGATTCAATGATACCAATTGGAAAAGGCCAAAGGGAATTGATTATAGGAGACAGACAGACAGGTAAAACGGCAATTGCAATAGATACTATAATCAATCAAAAAGGAAAAGATGTAATATGTATATATGTAGCTATAGGACAGAAACAGTCAACTGTAGCCCATATAGTAAATGACCTGACAGAAATGGGTGCCATGGATTACACTATAATAGTATCAGCTACGGCATCGGATTCGGCACCGCTTCAATATATTGCGCCTTATGCCGGATGTACTATAGGCGAGTACTTTATGAACAAAGGAAAAGATGTACTTATAGTTTATGATGACCTGTCAAAACATGCCGTTGCATACAGAGAAATGTCATTATTGCTTCGTAGACCACCAGGAAGAGAAGCGTATCCAGGTGATGTATTTTACCTGCATTCAAGACTGCTTGAAAGAGCTGCAAAACTTTCTGATAAACTAGGAGGAGGATCTCTTACGGCACTTCCTATAATAGAGACTATGGCAGGGGATGTTACTGCATACATACCAACAAATGTTATCTCTATTACAGATGGACAGATATTTCTTGAAACGGAACTTTTTTATGCAGGACAAAGGCCGGCTATAAATGCAGGAATATCGGTATCCCGAGTTGGTGGTAATGCACAAATCAAGGCAATGAAACAGGTAGCAGGTACACTTAGACTTGATCTTGCACAATACAGAGAACTTGCGTCATTTGCACAATTTGGTTCTGATCTTGATAAAGAGTCAATGAGGAGACTTGAAAAAGGAAAAAGATTGACGGAAATATTAAAACAGCCTCAATATAAACCAATGCCTGTAGAAAATCAGATAATAATATTATTTGCAGCTGGTAGAAACTACCTTATGGATATCCCGGTAGATAAAATTGTTCAGTTTGAGAATGAATTTCTTGAATACATGGATACTCATCATAAGGAGATAGGACAGGAAATATCAGATAAAAAAGTCATATCTGATGAGTTGAGTGATAAGCTGGGAAGTGCTATAGAGGAATTCAAAAAAATATTTTTAGCAGAGGTATAGAGTTTCCTTTGCGGGAGGTGAAATATGGCAGGAGCAGGACTTGTTGCAATAAAAAGAAGGATTAAATCCATAACTAGTACGCAAAAAATAACAAATGCCATGTCACTTATTGCTACTGCTAATCTTAGAAAGGTTAGAAAAAAGCTTGAAATCAACAATACTTATTCTAAACTGTTCAGTGATATTGTGCAGAAAATTGCTTCGGAAGATTGGGATGGAAGTATTTATACCAATGGCAATAAAAGCAATAAGAAGCTTTATATATGTCTGAATTCAGACACAGGGCTTTGTGGAGGATTTAATAACAATGTTGTGAGTGGGCTTGATGCTGAAATTTCGAAAGACAGGGAAAATTGTGTTTTAATAGCAGTAGGACAGAAGGGAAGAATGTATTTTAAAAAGCTTCACTATGTTACCGAAGCAGAATATGTGGATATTTCTGATGTTCCTACTGTGAGAGAGGCAAGTACCATAGTATATAAAGTGTTTGATCTCTATAAAAGTGGTAAGGTTGGTGAGATAAATATAGCATACACCAAGTTTATTTCAACAATTAAGCAGGAGGTAATTGTTGAAAAGCTGCTTCCTATAAAAGCTGATAGAGAAAACCAGAATTTTGTAAAAGTTGAACCTGGTGTGGCAGAGATAATCGAAGACACAGTATTTCTGCATTTAAAACAAAAGGTTCTTAATTGTATGATGAATTCAAAGGCAAGTGAACAGGCTTCCAGAATGACTGCAATGGATGGTTCAACTAAAAATGCCAATGACTTGTTGGAAAGTTTAAATCTTAAATATAATAGAGAGAGGCAAACTGCTATAACTCAGGAAATAACTGAGATAGTTGGAGGAGCAGAAGCACTCAAGTAAGGAGGGATATTAATGCCTAACATAGGCAAAGTTGTTCAGGTTATAGGACCTGTTGTTGATATAAAATTCAAACCGGAAAACCTTCCTAATATATACAATGCTATAAATATACAGTGCAAAGATAGAATGGTTGTTACAGAAGTAGCCCAGCATTTGGGAGATGACATAGTAAGAACTATATCGATGCAAAGTACAGATGGCTTGATGAGAAATATGGATGCTGTTGATACTGGTTCACCTATATCTGTACCTGTAGGGGAAGTCGTTTTGGGAAGGCTTTTTAACATGCTGGGACAGCCAATTGATCAAAAAGGAGACGTAAATGCAGATAAAAAATATCCTATTCATAGAGCGGCCCCAAGTTTTGAAGACCAATCGGTAAAACCGGAAATGTTTGAGACTGGTATTAAGGTCATAGATCTTCTTGCACCATATCAAAAAGGTGGAAAGATAGGTTTATTTGGTGGAGCGGGTGTCGGCAAGACAGTACTTATACAGGAACTTATAAACAATATTGCAAAGCAGCATGGTGGATTATCTGTATTTACAGGTGTTGGAGAGAGAACAAGGGAAGGTAATGACCTCTATTATGAAATGCAGGAATCTGGAGTTATAAATAAAACTGCACTTGTGTTTGGACAGATGAATGAACCACCGGGAGCAAGGATGAGAGTTGCACTTACAGGACTTACCATGTCGGAATATTTCAGGGATCAAGGTCAGGATGTGCTTTTGTTTATAGATAATATATTCAGATTTACACAGGCCGGCTCTGAAGTTTCGGCACTTCTTGGAAGAATACCTAGTGCTGTTGGTTATCAGCCTACACTTGCTACTGAGATGGGAGCTCTTCAGGAAAGAATAACATCCACAAAACAAGGGTCTATTACGTCTGTTCAGGCAGTATATGTTCCTGCAGATGATTTGACTGACCCTGCACCGGCAACAACATTTACACATCTTGATGCAACGACAGTTCTTTCAAGGGCTATATCGGAAATTGGTATTTATCCTGCAGTTGACCCGCTTGGTTCTACTTCCAGGATACTTGATCCAAGAGTTGTAGGCAAGGAACACTATGAAGTTGCGTCAAATGTTAAACATGTACTTGAAAGATATAGTGAACTTCAGGATATTATAGCAATACTTGGTGTAGATGAGCTTTCGGAAGAAGATAGACTGGTTGTTGTGAGAGCTAGAAGAATCCAAAGATTTTTATCACAGCCATTTTCAGTTGCAGAACAGTTTACGGGATATAAAGGTAAATATGTTCCTATAAAGGAAACTATAAGAGGATTCAAGGAAATCATGGAAGGCAAATATGATGATTTGCCGGAAACGGCATTTTTGTTCAAAGGAAGCATAGATGAAGTAATTGAGGCTGCTAAAAGTATGAACAAAAACTGATAGGCTAAATCAATTCGTAAAAAAGGAGATTAATATGTCAAAAACCTTAAAATTGACCATTCTTACTCCTGAAAGGGACTTTTACAGTGGAGAAGTAGTAGAGGTAATAACGGACAGCGTGGAAGGCAGAATTTCAATCCTTGCCGATCATATACCGTTGATAACTACTCTCCGGCCGGCTGATACTGAAATTACTCAAAAAGATGGAAAAAAATTAAAGGCATTTACTTCTACAGGCATATTGGAAGTAAGAGACAATGAATTAAAGATTCTCTGTGATGACTGTGAATGGCCTGAGGAAGTGGATATAGAAAGAGCCAGAAAGGCAAAGGAGAGAGCGGAGGAAAGACTGCAAAGTCAGAGAGATGGGACAGATGTGAAGAGAGCCGAAATGGCGTTGGCCAGGGCTCTGGCCAGGATTAATTTAAAATAAGCATGGAGTATACTCCATGCTTATTTTTTTGCTTCAAAAAAACTCACAATTTACTTGTGTTAATTATATATTGATAGTGAGTATATTATATTTTATGATAAAAATATTTTTAAAATGAATATTATATATATATCTGTCCATAATTTTAAACAGATTAGGGGGGGAAAATTATGAGCAGAAAAAATATCTTTTCAATTGTCTTATGCATAATATGTATACTATCTTTGTCATTCAGATCTTTAGCTTATAAAGTAGATACTCAAGAAAAAGGCGTCTCCAGGAAAATCTTTTTCAAAAACGGTGAGAAATTTTTAAATAATAAATCGGATGTTTTCCGCGAAATACTCACAGCCGTTCATGGTAGGACGGTGGAGTACGGTATTATGGCTCAATTTGATAGCCTTGAGCCAGGAGAAAAAGCTGTAAACGAGTTATTTTATAAACTCAATAAAATTGCCAGATTAAATAAAACTTATTCTCGTAATGGGGAAAATTATCTTATAGAGTTTTATGGGAATTCCATAAATGGATATATAGAGAGTACTCCATATGATGACCACAACATTATAAAGATGGACATAATAAAAAGGGACAAGGAATACAGACTTGATGAATTAAAAAATGATATAAGTTCCATATTGGAAAATTCATCTGAAAAAATCAGGTATTTTGAGTATATAAAGGCAAAATTAGAAAATAATAATATAAACAGCTGTTACAGGGAAACAGTAGAGACTTTGAAAAATATTGGAGACAATGATATAAAAACTGGAGTTTTAGAAAATGGGTATACCGCTACTACGTATACAGGTCAGTATGACAGCATTTACACCAATGGTAAGCCTGTTGATTTCAATTTTGCCATTGTCGGCTACACTACAGGTAGCTATATAATAATGGGAACACCGGAAATCATGGAAACATACTGATATGTATTTGGTAAGCACATAAAAAACATACAGAAATTATAGAATGGAGGACAATTAATGAGTAAAATAGTAGTTAGGGGAGGAAATAAGCTTCATGGAGAAGTAAACATTAGTTCAGCTAAAAATTCTGTATTGCCCATAATAGCAGCCTGTATACTAAGTGGTGATAAATGTATAATAGATGATGTACCTATGCTTGAGGATGTATTTGTAATAAGTGATATATTGGTAAGTATTGGAGCAGAAATAAATATAGATAAAAACTTGAACAAGATAATAATAGACACCTCAAATATCAGTGATTTAATGCCTGTGAGCAATCTGGTAAAAAAGATGCGTGCCTCATTTTTAATAATGGGTCCCATGCTGTCCAGATTTGGATACTTTAAATTATCACTTCCAGGTGGATGTAATATTGGAACAAGACCTATAGACCTACATCTTAAAGGACTCAGTGCACTTGGTGCTGAAGTGAGTGTAGGACATGGATATGTGGAGGCAAGAACTGATAAACTTATGGGAAACAACATATATCTGGATTTTCCATCTGTCGGTGCAACTGAAAATATAATGATGGCAGCTGTAATGGCTGAGGGAGAAACTGTAATAGAAAATGCTGCAGAAGAACCTGAAATAGGTGATCTTGGTAAATTTTTGAATAACATGGGAGCCAATATAATAGGTGCCGGTACTGATACGATTCGCATAATAGGGGTAAAGAGTCTGAAGGGGACCACTCATAAGCCCATAAGTGACAGAATAGAATGTGGTACATTTATGATTGCTGCTGCGATAACCAGAAGTAAAATTAAAATAAACAGAGTTAATCTGGAATATATAAAACCTATAATTGCTAAATTGACTGAAGCAGGAATATATATTAAGCCTGAGGGAAACAGCATAATTGTGGATGGAAACAGGGAGTTGAGACCTATAGATGTAAAGACCATGCCCTATCCGGGATTCCCTACAGATATGCAGTCCCAGATAACAGGGCTCTTGTGCACTATACAGGGAACGAGTATTATAACAGAAACTATCTTTGAGAATAGATTCATGCATGCTGTCGAGATGAAGAGAATGGGAGCCAATATAAAAATAGACGGAAGAAGTGCTGTTGTCGAAGGTGTTACAAGGCTCACCGGGGCAGAAGTGAAAGCTACAGATCTAAGGGCAGGAGCTGCATTGATACTTTGCGGGCTTTCTGCAGAAGGTGAGACAGAAGTATCAGATATATATCATGTGGATAGGGGATATGTGAATATCGAGAACAAGCTTAAAACACTTGGTGCAGATATTCAAAGAATAGAAGACTAGATGCTTTATTCAGGAATATTATCATTAGTATTTTCATAATTATAATGTATATAAAATTAAGAAGAAAACCTGCAGTGTAAGCTGCAGGTATAATTATGAGGGGAGTCTAATGAGAAAAAACATTTTTTTTGTATTAAAGAACATATTTATATTAATGTTTATGTGTACAATTTTTATAGTTGCACTTTCTTTGATTATAGGCGGTTCTAAAGGAAATCTGATAAATCCGGAAGAAATAATCTTTAGAAACAAACAGGAAGAAAAAATAAGAGTATATATGACTAAAGAAAAAAAGATAGAAGAAATGCCTATAGAGGATTATGTTGTGGGAGTAGTATCCGGTGAGATGCCTGCAGAATTTTCTACAGAGGCTCTCAAGGCACAGGCTGTTGCAGCCAGAACTTTTGCAGTCGCACATATGGAACAATATGGCGGTAAAAAATATAATAGCAGTACAGGGGCGGATGTATGTGATACAGCGCAATGCCAGGTTTTTATGCCCAAGCAGGAGAGAATGAGTAAATGGCCATCTAAAAGTAGAGACCTATACTGGAATAAAATAAATGATGCGGTAAATTCCACGAAGGGAGAGGTTCTGACTTATAGGGGCGAGTTAGTCAAGGAACCTTATTATTTTGCTATAAGTGGTGGAAAAACGGAAAGTGCCCTTGCAGTGTTTAACAGTGATATAGGCTATTTGAGAAGTGTGGAAAGCCCTGGCGAAGAGAGGGCGAAAAAATATGAGACCTATAAAAACATATCTAAAAAGGATTTTATAAACAGTATCAATTCAAATTATAAGACTGCTAAGCTTTCGTTTTTAAATCTGGAAACCGCAGTAAATATAAAAAGCAGAAATGATGGGGGAACTGTAAAGGAAATTAAACTTGGAGGGATTACGGTATCGGGAATAAAATTCAGATCTCTTATGGGACTTAATTCCGCTAATTTCGATATAAGTTTCAATGGGAACATGGTTAGTATTAAATGCCTTGGATATGGTCATGACGTTGGAATGAGCCAGTGGGGTGCAGATGCTATGGCCAAGGCAGGGAAGAATTATGAGAAAATATTATATCACTATTATAGTGGAGTTAAAATAGGTAAGATTGATAAAATTGGCAGTTGAATAAACTGCCAATTTTTTTTATAAAAATTAATAAAATATGTATTTTTTGTTATTGTCTGGACAAACTACAAGAAGGAGGTGTTGATATGGACAAAAATTTTATTAAAAAACCATTTAATTTTATAAAGAAGGAGGGCTTTTATATAATTTTATTCATCTGTTTATGTATTGCGGCCACTGCAGCAATTCTGACAGTTAAAAACAGCAAAGAAAGTACGCAGGAAAATAAGCCGGCTGTATCACAACAGGCCAAAATGAAGGAAACTGCTAAAACAGAGAATAAACATGATAATGCTCTTCAAGTTAAAAAGAACAACAGTGCAGAAAACAAGGCAGATAATACTGCCAAGGAAGAAACAGTTTCAAAGGGAGTATCAAACTCGGTTAGTACATCTTTCCAGAAGCCTGTAGAAGGAAATATAGCAAGAGGATTTTCAGAAAACCCTGTATATTGGGATTCTACTGGAACTTATAGACCTAACTTGGGTTATGATATACAGGCTCCCATTGGGAAACCGGTTTTTGCTGCCATGGATGGAACAGTTGAGGAAATAAGCAGCAGTACTCAGGATGGAGTTGAAGTTGTTATAAACCATCATAATGGATTAAAGACTGTTTATTCAAATTTAAATGCGAATATAAAGGTTTCTAAAGGTCAAAATGTATCAAAGGGTGCAGTAATAGGTGTTATAGGAAATACTACCCTTAGATCTGCTTATGAGAAATATGGTGATCACCTTCATTTTGCCGTCCTGAAGGGAAATGAATTTGTTGATCCGGGAAAATATATAAAATATTAAAATTCAGCCATTTCTTCATATTTGGAATGTAGAAATGGCTGAAAACGAAAGAATAACAATACATGAATGTTAGCTGCTAACTGGGTAAAGGAGTTGATAACAGTTGAAGGATTATATAGAAGAAAGGGTATTGGAAGTAGCTAAATATATAATAGGATCTAAGGCTACGATAAGGAAGACAGCAAAGGTTTTTGGGGTCAGTAAAAGTACCATACATAAAGACATGACGGAAAGACTGCCCAAAATAAATCCTCAAATTGCCAGGCAGGCTAAAATGATATTAGATTATAATAAAGCTGAAAGACACATAAGGGGAGGTAATGCAACTAAAATGAAATATAAAGCTATTGAAGGTTAAAAACATTCCTATTATAATTATATATAATATGATAAACTTAATGAGAATGATAATTTTAGATACTAATTAAAGACAAGGGAGAGTAGGAGTGAAAAAGGAATGTTTTTTAGTATAGGAACGGATATGGGAATTGATTTAGGTACAGCTACAGTACTTGTTTATATCAAGGGAAAAGGTGTAGTATTAAAGGAACCATCAGTAGTAGCAATAGATAAGAATCAAAATAGGGTACTTGCTGTAGGTAAAGAAGCATGGCAGATGATTGGAAGAACTCCAGGTAATATTGTTGCCATACGTCCTATGAAAGATGGTGTTATTTCTGACTATGATGTAACGGAAAAAATGTTGAAATATTTTATAGGAAAAGCTTGTGGACGTAGAAGGACTACACCAAGGGTTGTAATTTGCGTGCCCTGTGAAGCTACGGAAGTTGAAAAAAGAGCTGTAATTGATGCGGCACAGAATGCAGGTGCAAAAAAGGTATTTTTAATTGAAGAACCTTTGGCGGCAGCAATAGGTGCTGGTATTGATATAACAAAACCTGAGGGAAATATGGTAATTGATATAGGCGGTGGAACTACGGATATAGCCGTTATTTCTCTGGGAGGAATTGTGGTGAGATCCTCTATTAAGGTAGCAGGAGATAAATTTGATGAGGCAATAATTAAATATATAAGAAAACAGCACAAGTTAATGATAGGTGAGAGAACGGCAGAAGAGCTGAAGATAAATATAGGCTCGGCATTTAAATCAGATGATGATATGGGGATGGATATAAGAGGACGAGATTTAATTACGGGTCTCCCTAAAAATATATCGGTTTCATCTGATGAAATGAGAGAAGCACTGAAAGATACGATAAATGCCATAGCTGATACAACCCATGCAGTGCTTGAAAAAACCCCTCCGGAGTTAGCTGCTGATATTGCAGATAAGGGAATCATCATGACCGGAGGAGGATCACTTTTACATGGATTAAATAGTTTAATACAGCAGGTTACGAGTGTACCCGTGTATGTAGCAGATGATGCAGTATCCTGTGTAGCTCTTGGAACTGGCAAGGTTCTCACATATCTGGATAAGATGGAGCTTACTTTTAGCGGAGATGATATAACTCTGGTTGATTAAGTTATATATTTTCAATATTGTCATTGAGATACAGATAATATGCATGAATTAGGGAGTTAAGTATCACTTCTGACATAGAGAGAATTAAATTTAATCTTATATTATTTGAACTGCTGAAGATATTTTTACCTGTATTTGAATCCACTATGCCAATTACTGAAGTTTCTCCTACATTTGGCAGGGATTTTCCTACTCCTTTTCCTGGATGAATTGGAAAATCTCTTACTTGTATTTCGCCTATATTATTGATATCTCCGAGGCAAGCGTCTATGCCTATTATGTTGCATTCCTTATGTTGAGATGTAATATGCTTTAGTTTCATGTCAATATTTAGGGCATGTATTGGTTCCTGTATTGTACCATATACAGGAAGAGGGAAATGTTTATATTTGAGCAATGTGCCTACCAGAGGTCCGAGGCAGTCACCTATATATCTGTCAGTACCAATACAAACTATGATTGTGTTTCTATCAATATAATTTCGTAGAGAACTTGCTAATTTATAATATGCCATAGGAGTTTTATAGTTAACCTTTACTTTATTCAAAATTTTCACCTCTTCAAATTGTGTTTTGTTGCATAAAATGTGAATATGTAGCCGTTTAAAACATCATATATAATTTATATGAGGCAGCATAAAAAATTAGAATAGACAATGTGGCAAATATAAATTGTGAAAATGTGATTTATTGAGAAACATAAAGGAATGTTGAGTTAAATCAATTTAAATGCGGGAATACACCAAAAATGAAATTTGAAAAAGGAGTGCCTAAACGATATACTAACATAGGTCAATGCGTGTGTTAACTGATGACAAGTTACATAGTAAGCTGGCATAGCTCAGATGGTAGAGCAACTGACTTGTAATCAGTAGGTCGTGGGTTCGATGCCTATTGCCAGCACCATAAAAATGGAGGAATTCCCGAGTGGCTAAAGGGGGCAGACTGTAAATCTGTTGTCATTGACTTCGATGGTTCGAATCCATCTTCCTCCACCAATTTAGGGCGCATAGCTCAGCTGGGAGAGCATCTGCCTTACAAGCAGAGGGTCACAGGTTCGAGCCCTGTTGTGCCCACCATATTAAAATATTGAATAGGCTGGCATAGCTCAGATGGTAGAGCAACTGACTTGTAATCAGTAGGTCGTGGGTTCGATGCCTACTGCCAGCACCATAAAAATGGAGGAATTCCCGAGTGGCTAAAGGGGGCAGACTGTAAATCTGTTGTCATTGACTTCGATGGTTCGAATCCATCTTCCTCCACCATAAAAAAACACTATAGAAAGTGTTTTTTATTTTATAATTTAAAACTCTTATCAAGAGAGGTGGAGGGAAAGGGCCCTGTGAAACCCGGCAACCAGTAAATATGCTAAGGTGCCAATTCCTGCAGTTATTCCTGCGAGATAAGAGAGTTGATAATGCTTATTAACCTCTTTTTTATAAAAGAGGTTTTTTATTTTTATGTAGATGGAGGGGAAAAAGATGAAAAAGTTGTTTACTTCTGAGTCGGTTACAGAAGGGCATCCAGATAAAATGTGTGATCAAATTTCAGATGCTATACTTGATGCAATAATGGCACAGGATCCTGAAGGAAGGGTAGCTTGTGAAACTATAACTACAACAGGAATGGTTTTAGTTATGGGTGAAATATCAACTAAATGTTATGTAGACATTCCTAAAATAGTTAGAAAAACTGTGAAGGAAATAGGCTATACAAGGGCAAAGTACGGCTTTGACTGCGATACTTGTTCAGTAATATCCTCAATAGATGAGCAGTCATCAGATATAGCTATGGGAGTAAATGAGGCTTTTGAAGCTAAATCCGGTACAATGGACAAGGAAGATGCTATAGGTGCGGGAGATCAAGGAATGATGTTTGGCTTTGCTACAAATGAAACTCCGGAATATATGCCGCTTCCAATAAGTATGGCACACAAACTTGCAAAAAGGCTGACAGCCGTTAGAAAAGATGGGACCCTTTCTTATTTAAGACCGGATGGAAAAACACAAGTTACGGTGGAATATGAAAATGACAAACCGGTAAGGATAGATACTGTAGTTGTATCATCACAGCATGATCCACATGTAAGTCAGGAACAGATAAGCAGGGATATAATAGAAAATGTTATAAAACCAACAATACCATCCAAATTTTTAGATGATAATACAAGGTATTTTATAAATCCTACAGGTAGATTTGTAGTCGGGGGTCCACAGGGTGATTCAGGACTTACAGGAAGAAAAATAATAGTTGATACTTATGGTGGTTATGGAAGACACGGCGGAGGTGCATTTTCCGGAAAAGATCCAACCAAGGTTGACAGATCAGCTGCTTATGCAGCAAGGTGGGTTGCAAAAAACCTTGTAGCATCAGGGCTGGCCGACAAACTGGAAATACAGCTGGCCTATGCTATAGGTGTTGCTAAACCGGTATCCATAGAAGTAGATACCTTTGGTACCGGAAAGATTTCAGAAGACGACATAGTTGATATAGTAAATAAAGTATTTGATCTAAGACCAGGAGCAATAATAAGAAATTTGAATTTGAGAAGACCTATATATAGACAAGTAGCGGCATATGGGCATTTTGGAAGGACAGATATAGATGTGCCGTGGGAAAAGTTGAATAAGGTGGATGAAATAAAAAAATATTTATAACAGTGGGCACGCATCTAAAATGATGCGTGCCTAATGTGTTATAATTGACTTATTGATATAATTTTTAAAAGTAGGGAGATTTTATGCAGGAAATACAAGGTATTATAGATGATATAGTATTCCAGAATGAAGATAATGGATATGTGGTTGCCAAATTAAAAAACAAAAGCGGTGTTGTGACTATAGTCGGGAATGTACCTTTTATTATGGAAGGACAGAATTTGAAATTTATGGGAGAATGGGTAACCCATCCGCATTTTGGACAGCAGTTTAAAATCAAATATTCCGAAGAAATAATACCAGATACTAAAGTTGGTATTGAAAGATATCTGTCATCTGGAGCTATATCTGGTATAGGACCTGTTACTGCAAAAAAGATAGTCGATAAATTTGGAGATAAGACTCTGGATATAATGGATAATCATATTGAAAGATTGAGAGAAATAGAAGGAATAGGAGAAAAAAAAATAAATCTTATATGTGAATCCTATTCAAAACAAAGTGAGGTCAGGAATATAATGATATTCTTGCAGACCTATGGAATAAGTGCGAATCAGTGTGTGAAAATACATAAAAGATTTGGTGCGGACTCCATAAAGACGGTAAAAGAAAATCCATATGTTCTTACAGATGAGATATCTGGAATAGGATTTAAAATTGCAGACAGGATAGCAAGAAGTCTCGGAATAGAAGCTAATTCGCCTTTCAGGATACAAAGTGGAATAAAATATATAGTAAGCAGGTTCTGTAATTTTGGGAATACATATATGCCGCTTAAAAAGCTTGTAGAGGAATCGGAGGGTGTACTTAATGTAACAAGGGAGGAAATAGAGGAGAATATATATGATAGTTCGCTTAAAGGAAAACTTAAGCTGGAAAAATCAAAAGATGAAATCTGTGTATTTTTACCTACCTACTATTACTGTGAACTTAGTGTAACAAAAAAAATTTTGTATCTTCAATTCAATAAGTATGATGAAATAAATATAGATATAGAAAAAGAGATTACAAATTTTGAAGCCTTGAATAATATACAATTTGCCGAATCCCAAAAAGATGCAATAAGGGGCGCATTTCAAAATGGAGTAGAGATAATAACGGGAGGTCCTGGTACAGGAAAAACTACGATAATAAATTGTATAGCTGATATATTTGAAAAATTAAATATGAAAGTCCTTATGGCAGCACCTACAGGAAGGGCTGCAAAGAGAATGTCTGAATCTACAGGAAGAGAATCAAAAACCATACATAGACTTCTTGAAATGGGGGTACCTCGTGATGAAGAGGCATTGTTCTTTTCAAAAAGTGAAGAAACGCCCTTGGAATGTGATGTAGTTATAATAGATGAAGCTTCCATGATAGATATAATGCTTATGAATAACCTGCTGAAGGCAATATCCATTGGAACGCGAATTATAATAGTAGGAGATTCAGATCAACTTCCTTCGGTGGGACCGGGTAATGTACTTAGGGATTTCATAGACAGTAAATGTATTAAAGTAATAAGATTAAAGGAAATATTCAGGCAGTCAAAAGAGAGCATGATAATAGTAAATGCACATAGAATAAATTCTGGTGAAATGCCGTTTATAAACAAGAAAGATAGGGATTTCTATTTTATAGAATGCACGGATCCAAATAAGATATTGGATACTTTAATTGAATTGGTAAATACCAGGCTGCCTAGATTCAATAAATCATGGAATAAATTGAATCATATCCAGGTGGTTTCTCCTATGAGAAAAGGTCTTCTGGGAGTGTCAAATCTCAATAAAAAATTGCAAAATATCCTGAATCCTGAAAGTTCTGATAGGAAACAAAGGGAATTCAGAGATACAATTTTTAGAGTAGGTGATAAAGTCATGCAGACAAAAAATGACTATTCCCTGAATTGGACACTGCTTTCGGATAAAGAGGAGAAGGGACTTGGCATATTCAATGGAGATGTGGGATATATAGAAGATATAGATAATGAAAATAATAATATAACTGTAATATTTGATGATGACAAGAGAGTCATATATGATAATATATATTTAGATGAAATTGAGCTGGCATATGCAATAACTATACATAAAAGTCAGGGAAGTGAATTTCCAGTAATTATAATGCCGGTATTTATGGGATCAAATTTTTTTATGAATAGAAATTTATTGTATACAGCTATAACAAGAGCAAAGCAGATGGTTGTTCTTGTAGGTGATTTGAAGGCACTTAAATTTATGATAGATAATAATAGAAGTTTTGAAAGATATTCGTTATTAAAAAATAGAATAATGGATATAATGGAGAGTGAAGAAGATGTTACTTTGGGAAAAGATGAGTTTCCAGGAAGAGAAAAATAAAATAATTGAAATGATAATGAAATGGGCTAAAGGAAATAAGAGATTTTTGAATATTATCTCAATCCCATATAATTCTACAGAAATATTTGTTGAAATTATTGAAAAGTACATTTGTGAAAACAAGAAGGTACTATATATAACGGATGAGTACCGTCCCCCAATAAGCATAATAGAAAGTATAAAAAAGCATACGGATTTAAAAAATTATAGTTATATAAAAGATACTGAAGAGTATGGCAGTTCAAATTTAAAAATTTGCGATTTTACTACGGCTGCAGGTCTTAATGAAAATTTGGATCTTATAATATATGATGACGTAAGCAGTTTTTCACATCATGATAAACGTGAAATACTGGATGTCTTGAGCAAATTTTCAAATGACAACAATAAAGTCATTGCTTATTCCATAGAGGAAGTATTCAAAAATTCCGAAAGCATATTATTCCCTGTAAAGAACAGCAGAGTTCCCATGATTGAACCAAGGACGATACTTACGAGGATTGATATAAATAAAGATATACCATTTGTTGTCTATGATTATTTAAAATGGTCTATAAATACAGGAAGAAAGGTTGTAATATTTGTTCCGGATGAAGACAAGGTTAAAAAGGTATCTCATTATATAAAACAATATTGCAGCAATTTCTTGAAAAATACAATATGTCTTTCTGGAAACAGATTTAGCAAAAAACTTATATTGAAATTTATAAATATAGAAGATGCAGTACTTGTTACAAACTGTCTCAAGGAAGTTGCTCCATATATAAAAAACTTTGATATAATGGTTTATTTTGCGGATAATTCAAATTTTACTTATAAAGACTTTATATATTTGTGTGGAAGTGTAGTAAGGAATAAAAAAGATCTGAAAGGGGAGGTTATATTTTTAGCTAACTGTGAGACCACGAATATGGAGAAGGCTAAATATATAACGAGGAATTTTAATAAGGAAGCATGGAACATGGGATTATTAAGAGTCTGAAAAATATCAGAGATTGTATATTGTCGGTAATATATTGTGATGATGAAACTTGTGTTATTTGTGGACATGAACTTTACTCTGACAAATTTATATGTGAATGTTGTGCAAATAAAATAATGATCTGCAGGGACAAGATGAATATTGCCTTAAATGATATGGGATTTGACTGTTATAGTGCTGCTTATTATTCAGGGGCGGTAGTTGAGCTTATAATTAAATTAAAGTATAAGAATTCTTTTAGGTCGGGAGATGTTATGGCTGAATATATGTATAGAACTATAGAAGCCAACAAACTGGAGTTTGATATAATAACCTATGTTCCGATGATAAAAAAAGATTTGAAAAAAAGAGGATATAATCAGAGCGAGTACCTGGCAAGAACTTTGAAAAATTATGTGGATAGGCCTGTTAAATCCTGTCTTTCTAAAGTTAAAAGTACCAAGGACCAAATAGGTTTAGATAAAAGGGACAGATGGAATAATATAGAGGGCAGCTTTAAAATCATAGATAAAAATATAGTGAAAAATAAAAATATTTTACTTGTTGATGATGTTGTAACAACTGGTGCCACAGCCTTTTATTCCGCTCTTGAATTAAAAAATAGTGGTGCAGGCAAAATTATAATATTGACTGGAGCTAGAAGTAGAGTATAATTATTGTGTTAAGTTAGGTCTGTGGTTGAAAGTCGATGCCAGTCGCAGGCAAAGCGATCCACGTAAATTAAATAAAATATTTGATGAGCATGGTGCGGTTTAGAAGTAAGTCCTGCCGTATGAAGAGTACGAGAGAGTTATTAGTGAGAGGTTAATTCCGGGTAGCAAAATCTCCAGCAGGCGGGTGTGGGGTCAAAAACCAGGTCAGCTAGCTTGACAATGCACCGACGGTGCGGATTGGCAGCCTTTTATAGGCTGCTATATTTTTCTGATGAAAGTGTTAAATGAATATAACAAGGATATCAGCTGCAACGGCAGTTAGAAAATTACCCAATACGTTATTGTCGTTAGCTGATTTGCCTTTCGTAAGTTCGAATGCGACCAAATTTGCTAAGAGAGATAATTCTTCAGGCGTTATTGAGCCGAAAGTTGACAATGTAGTTCACCTCAAGATTAGTATATTAAAGTATTTGAGTGTAGGTACACTTAATTGAAAGAAAAAATCGGGGGCCAAATTCCTGGAATGAGAAAGAAATTGAAATATAAATAACTAGATAAATTGTTCTTTGAAAATTGAATTCTATGGTGTTTTTATATTCTACAAAAGAAAAGGGCCAAGGGGTGAAGTTCTTGGCACAATGTTATTCAGTAAGTGAGATGTATGGTGGCGTTAGGAGCACTGCGTATAGGCGGCGTGAGAAGATATTGGAGGATATTGTGAAATGGGATAAAATGTATGGTGATAGCTGTAAATAGAAAGCTATCATTTTTTTATTATAAAAAGCACTTTAACACGTATTATACGTATGATATAATATAATTGTCAGGAGGGGGAGATAATGAATAGCAAAGAAATAGTTGAAATCGCACAGAGTAAAGGATGGGAAGTAAAAACTCAACGTGGTTCTCATATTAAATTAGTACATAAGAATTTCCCTAAACCAGTAATTATACCTTATCATGGTACAAAAGAGATACCACGAGGAACATTGAATTCAATACTTAGACGGTTGGGGCTTAAATAGCCCTAGCAGTTAAGTTCACATATAAAATTAATAAAATAAATTGAAAGGATGATATGAAGTATGTATAAGGATATATATGTTTTTCCAGCAGTAGTAACTACTATGGCAGAAAATGATTATAATGTGAGTTTTCCTGACTTTGAAGAAATAATAACCTGTGGAGAAACGTTAGAGGAAGCATATATAATGGCAGAGGATGCATTGAAACTATGTTTATTTGATTTATACCAGGATAAAGTTATTATACCTGAGGCAACTAAAATTAATAAAATAGAATTAAAGAAAAATCAAGTAGCTATATTGGTTAAAGTTGAATTTAAAAAAGTTATAAGAGAATATGACAATAAGGCTGTAAAAAAAACTTTGACAGTGCCAGCATGGCTTAATACAGAAGCTGAAGAAGCTCATTTGAATTTTTCTCATGTTCTTCAAGAAGGATTAAAAAGACAATTGAATATTAGTGAATAGATCTAAACTTTAGTTTTTGACTTTATATAAAATAAATAAAAAAATCGTGAGACAAAAATGAGACAGATTTGGCACAAAATCCACGTAAAAGTAGTATATACTATATAAGTAGATCGTGGCTAAAATGAAAATTCCCTCTTGATTTGATATAATTTTAGTATACCTGTGGCTTCAGGGTTAAATGGGGCTGCCAATACGGGAAACCGTAAATAAAATAAATTCCTATATATTGTGTATTGGCACCTGACGTAATGTTGGGTGCCTTCTATTTAACCTGTGGTTAATATGTTCTTAACAGCACAAAGATAAAATAATAATCGAAGTGTAATTCAGATAAGTTTAACACAATAGTTCCCTATACACAAATAAGCACTTTGAGCCAGCCCCTCAGGTGCTTATTTTGTTGTTCATAAAATAATATATTTTGTTACAAACAATTAATCAATATGGCATTAAGCTGTAACAAATAACTTATAGAATAATAAATATACTAAGGAGATATCCTTAGAAAAATTTAAAAATAATAGTCCCCCTATTATTGCATAAGAAAGTGTCTGTGGTTGCAGGGCACGATAAACTTAAGTGCAACCGCCACGGGGTTATGTTTTAATAGATTTCCTTTAAATAAGCATCAGTTATTTTGGGTGCTTATTTTGCGTGGAGAAAAGTCGGGAGTGATAGGCTTGAAACGTGATGATGAATATTATACTAAGTTGTATTACAACAATTTTGAAGAATATTGCAGGAAGTGTCCTAACAGGAAAGAGAGAAGGGTATGTTCCTGCAGGTGCAGGAATAATATTTGTAAATATGCGATTGATATTGGATTAGTAGTGAGATGAGGCTTTAGATTGGTTGATGCATGTGACGAGAATGATCTAAATATTGACGGTAAAATAATTTTTGACAAACAAAAAATTAGAATTAAAAAGGGGTTACAAAAGCAGTATGGAGAAAGCATTCTATTCATGAAATAATGGTTTAATACTATTGTTGTAGACACATAAAAGAAGGTAAGATACCTAAAAGATAGACAAAAGAAAAATGTATGATTTTTGATAAAGTGGACACACAATAAAGGGATATGTTCTGATAGAATGGACACAATTAGATAAAAATAGAAGGGATTCATCCGGTATAAATAAAATAGATCGGAGATGATAAAGTGAAAGAATATATGGCAAAAGAAATGAAGCTGCTGAAAGCAAATCCTTATACTTTTAAGGTTACAAAAAATAAGCTTTATTTTACGATAGAGTTTAAAGAAACTTTTTGGACTGCTTATCAGGCCGGAAATGCTCCAAGGGAAATACTTGAAGATTTTGGATACGATTTAGAAATGTTTGGTCAGAAACAAATAGACAGCATGGTGCAGAGAATCAAAGGGCAGGCACAAAGTGGATATGGCTTTAAACAGGGTGAAAACCGTACAAGACGAAAAAGTGACAAAATAGAAAAGTTAGGTAATATCTCAGATGATACTCAAGAAACGTTAGAACGCATATGGAATGAAGTGAAATATTTGCGTCAGGAAGTAGAATTTCTAAAAAAAATTGTAAAGACAGAAAATATAGCAAAGAGGAAGCTTTCATGAGTTCGGGGTGGAAGTTTCAAGTAATACAAGAAACTTTAAGAGAAGAAAATAATCTTCTAAATGTAAGTATGCTTTGCGATATTGCAGGCGTTTCAAGATCAGGATATTATCGATGGATAAAAGCAGAAGATGTTCGTTTGGAAAAAGAAAATAAGGACAGGGAAAGCTTTGAATTAATACTAAAGGCGTATAATAAGCGTGGTTACAGTAAAGGTGCTAGAGGCATATATATGTGTATGATACATTGGAGAGATCCGGTAGTAATGAATCTAAAAAAGATTCGCCGATTAATGAATAAATATGGTCTCGTATGCCCAATACGCAAGGCAAATCCATACAGGAGAATGGCGAAGGCATTAAAAACAAATAATGTTGCAAAAAATCTATTAAATAGAGAATTTATGGAGCATGAACCCAGGAAAGTATTATTGACAGACATAACATACATACCGTATAATGGCACTTTTTGTTATCTTTCAACTATTTTAGATGCATATACAAAGCAGATTCTATCATATGCATTGAGTGATTCACTAGAAGTTGACTTTGTATTAGAGACTGTGAATAAACTTGTAAAGAACTACGGAATAGAAATTAGTACAGAGACTTTAATACATAGTGATCAGGGATGCCATTACACAAGTACAAGTTTTATACAATTGGTTAGAGATTGTAATTTAAGACAATCAATGTCAAGAAAAGCAAATTGTTGGGATAATGCTCCGCAGGAAAGTTTTTTTGGACATATGAAAGATGAGATAGACATTAGTCAGTGCAAGAAGTACAGAGAAGTTAAGGCTATTATTGATGACTGGATAGATTATTATAATAACGAGAGATATCAATGGCAGTTGGCAAAACTTTCTCCTAACGAATATTACCAGTATATAATTACTGGAATATATCCTTTAAGAAATATCATAAAGAACTAAAAGAAATATATGGCGAACGTGAGTTCCCTATTGTTTGAATTTAAAAATGTCCTTGACAAAGGGTACAGTTTACTTGGTACAATCGTTTTGGACACAGACTCTATAATAAAATCTTCTATAACTTTAGAAGGAGAATCTTTACTGGAAAAATTCTTTACATTGGAAGGCTCTTATTATATTCATGCTCATATACGAAACGAAGTTGCATGGCCAGAAGAATCAAAAAAATTGCTAAACTTGTTAATATAAAAAGAGACTATAAAGGTGTTGTCCGATAAAGACTTGATAGAGATGCTTAAAAAAAGTTATACAATGCCATACAGAACATTTTTAAGCAATTTAAAAGTTTGCTGCAGCATATTTAATAGCAAGCAGAAATTGTCCATTTCATTTCCAATTTCTGCTATGGGGACTGACCCCATGACAAAGGTTTCTATAAGATTCAGGGGAAGACAAAACAATTATACCAATTTAGGCAGAAAAGTGATGGATATATTTTTGGGCAAATTGGAGGAAAGTGCATCAGTGGAAAGGGCACCTAGATTGGAGGGCAACAATATGTTTATGATTTTGGCTCCTAAAAAGTAGTGCTTTTTAAATAGATTGGAAATTGTAATCGGGGTCTGATATTTTCAGGCTCCGATATATTTCGTGGAGGCTGCTGTAAGAAATGAAGGATTTTTAATAAGCTAGAATTTAAAATAGGGAAAATAACCACAGAATATCTTATATCATTCTGGTTATTTTCCCTATTCTTATTTCTAACTGCAATTACTTCACATTCCTGGTATTGAATAAGCTCATTTATTTTTTTAATTTAATGACTGTAATTATAAGTAAAACAATTACTATAAATATTATAGTTCCATATAAAATCATCAAGTTATCAAACATTTGACTAGATAATTTATTTTTAAATGAAGCAGTAAGCAATATAAAACATATTACAATAAGAATTAAAATATCAAAAAGAAATATTTTTTTATTCTTCATATTTTGCTCCTTCTGTATTAGGTTTATTAATTATGTGCATGAAATGCGGGAACCCCATATACAATTGATGCATCAAGGCCTCCATGATTTGAACAGTACCAAAAATATGCAGAACCTAGTCCTAAAGCTCCAGCGGCAATTATAGAAACAACAGTAAGTGGAATCCCTGCACCTGTTACGCCTAATATTCCTGCTAAAGTACCTGCTGCAGCTCCTCCACCTGCTAAATAAGCTCCTGCATCACTACATTCAGCAGGACTAAAATAGAAATCATATCCATAATATCTTTTAGTAACAACTGCATTAGGGGTAAATGTATCAGATGATTTATAAACACTTCCGGTTAACTCATTTTTTGCTAACTCTTTTGTCTTTTCATTAACACTTATATCATAAACACCAGCATTATTTTTTTTAATAGATAAGGTCTTATCTTTCACCATTTGGTTCATTTTTGAATAAACATCTTTTAATTTTTGAATTTGTTCACTCGAAAGCCCTTCATCTGCTGCTTTGATTTCATCGAAAATAACTTGAGAATCTGTAATCGTAAGGCTATTGCTTATTTTAGTTGCTAATGACTTTATTCCTTTTACTTGTAAAGTCTGTATTCCTGGGTTGGTAGTTAAATATATACCTGTACCTACTTGTCCACTTGTTTGCTTTTCTGTTAATGTGCTAGCAAAAACAGGTGTAGAACTTACTAATGTTGCACCTATACTTAAAGCTACAATTTTTTTTGAAAAAAAATTCATTTATTACATCTCCTTTTTTATTTAATAATAACATGATATCATACTATTATTAAATAAAATGTCTAATCCTACCTTAATAAAAATATTATGGAGAACCTAACTAAAAAGCAAGCATTTTTTTGTCTGAATTCTTGGGTCCATTATAGAGGACACGGATTATATTGGTGATGAACTTAACAGAAGTGATGAAGTAATTAGGTATATGGCTCTATATATTATGGGTATAATCACATTTAAAATTCTAAAACATATTATGATTTTGTAAGAATATAAGAGGAAAGGAACAATATGTATAGAAAATATCCATGTTATTATTACTATAATGTTTATCCATATCCCTGTGTATCTAACGGCCCAATATATGATCCAAATTATTTAAAATGGGTCAATAATCAATACAGATCTTCTAATGATGAAGTTGATTATAATTCAGGATTTAGTTCTTCACAATCGTCCAATAATAATGACCAAATTCAATTAAGAGATTACGGTCCACAACCTTTTGTAGTTGATATTAATAAAGCTACTAAGCAAAATAATACTTTTCGTACTGCGTTATGGACTGGAAATCACCTGCAAGTTACATTAATGAGTATCAATGTTGGTGATGATATTGGATTGGAGGTACATCCAAATGTAGATCAATTTATACGTGTTGAAGAAGGTCAGGGACTTGTTAGAATGGGAAATAGCAGCAATAATTTATATTTTCAGAAGAGAGTTGAAGATGACTTTGCAATAATGATACCTGCTGGTACATGGCATGATGTCATTAATACAGGTAATAAACCACTTAAAGTATACTCTATTTATGCACCACCTCAACATCCACGGAATACAGTTCATGTAACTAAAGCAGATGCAGAAGCTGCTGAAAAGAGTCAGAAATGATTAAAAAAAGCATATTTATAGGGCTAGAGCAAACCACTCGTTTTACGAGTGGTCATGATAATTTAAAGACTTTTTAAGATTTTAAAATTAAGTACTTCTTCTCCCTTATACGTGAGTAAGTCGAATACAAATATGTTAAATTCATCTCCTCCACTCTTTCGAATGGGAGATTTATTTTTTTACACAAAAAACTGTCGCACTAATTTTTTTCATTTACCTGTAAGTAAATCCCTGTAATTTTTCAATATCCCTGCAGGTCTTTTCTCTCCAAAAATCTTATACCTCAAATAATCATCCGTATATATGCAAAGCGGCATTAACATAAACCAAAGTAATGCATATGGTAAACATATCTGACCATATAAATTAAAAGGTACGTTACTATAATCCCATATATCAAGTCTTAACCATATGTTCAATACAATTCCCGAAATAAATTCCAATGCAAGAACTATAAAGGTTCCAAGCACACACTCCTGCCACATTTCTCTGTCGTAGAATTTTGGGTGTTCATTTAATTTCCCTATTAAGAAAGCACTTGTTCCACCTACTACCAACATACTTATATGTGTCCAGCCACGCCATAAACCTTCAAGGACCATATACAAAGCACCCATTATAAATATTAAAAGCAAATCTTTATATATCCTATTTTTTAATTTGTTGGAACTGCTGTATTCCATAGTACCTTTTCTACCTCCATTAGATAGGATTGACCTGGTTCACTTTTTATATTATTCAATTTTGTCTGTTAATATTCTTTTGGTTTAGTAGTGGACTGCTATTCAAGCATCAAATCTGCTACCAGTACACCTGTAATTTGAGATGTAGTATTTCTGACGGGAACTGCTATTGTTATAATATAGTCATTGGTATCTACGGATACATAAGGTTTGGAGGCATAATTTTCTCCCTTTACGGCTGCCTGGAAATATGGCCTGTGGGAGAAGTTCTCGTATACTTCTTTCTCGTCATAATCCAAAGAAATAGCCTTTCTTAATCCATCCTTCTGCACTAATCCAAAAAGTTGAAAATGTGGATATTTGACTATATTTTCTTTTAGTATTTTGGTGCAGACTTTATAATCCATTGTAGAAAGTCCATTGCATTTTGCTACATCTTGCAAAATTTTAAATCCCTTTTGTATGTGTTTTTTTGTTTCCTCTGTAAGTTTGTAGTCTTTAGCAAAAGAATCTATTTTGTTTTTTACTTTCTTGTTCATATCTTCCAAATTTGAAATTGAATTGAATATATTTTTTATAGCTGAAGATTGTTCATCGGATGCAGATGCAACTTCTTGGGTGGAGGAAGTAGTGCTTTCAGATATAAAAGATATTTTTTTAATTATATTTTGTATATCAATTATATTTTTATTTTGAACATTTATGTCATTAGTTATGTTCTTTATAGATTTAAGAGTATTATAGCTTTCCGATTGAGTATTTTTTAAATTATCTTTAATTGTTTTTGAAAACTGGATATTCTCATTTATACTTTTAACTTCCTTGTTCATGTCAACTGATATACTTGAAATTTCATCTTTTATATTATCTACTATGCTTTGAATTTCACTGGCTTGTTCAGATGAACTTTTGGCAAGCTTTCTTATTTCATTTGCTACTACGGCAAAGCCAGATCCGGATTCTTTGGCCCTTGCAGCCTCTACAGATGCATTTAATGAAAGTAGATTAGTGCTTTTGCTTATTTGATTTACTGTATCCGCTATAGTTTGAATTTTAAAAGCCCTTTCATATAAAGTATTTATTTTAGATGCCAATTTATTGTTAAAAGATGCTGATTCATTCATTTTTTCTACAAGTTCATTATAAATTTTATTATTATCCTCTATAGAAGATATCATGGAAGATGCTATGCCGTGGATCGATTCCCCATTTGACACCATATCTGAGTAATCTTTTCCGATGTCATCAAAAAGTTTTTTAGTTTCAAGTATATAGTTGGTCTGTTCTGTCATATCTGAAGAAATCTTGCTTATAGCCGCACAAGTTTCAGTTGTAGATGATTTTATTTTGTTCCCATTGTCATTCAAGTTGTGACAATAATTTATCAATTTATCCGTCATTATAGTAGTTTCGTTTATAAATTTTCTTGTATTAAAAACGATACTATTTAAATTGGAACATAATTTTTTAAATACACCTTTATTATCAACATTTAATTTTTCAGTTAGGTTTCCTTCCGCAATCTTATAGGAAGAATTGTTAATTTCGTCTAAAAATTTAGATGTTTTATCTATCAGTATACTGTAGAGTATCAGGCTTATTAGTATAAGTATGATGTTGTTGAGTAATAAAATATTTCTGGACAAAATATTTTTGAATATAAAAAAGAGTATTAATGCAATAATTATATAAATTAGTGGTATTAGTAATTTATATTTTTTCATAATAGAATCTCCCCCTTTTACAAAATAAAAACTTCCTACAGAGAACACTGTAAGAAGTTCATATGTCTTAGTGTTTCTCATCTTCAGGTTTTACCTTCTGGAATTAGCACCGTTGAACATAAATGTTCAGGTTGCCGGACATCATAGGGCCAGTCCCTTAGTCACTCTTGATAAGAATTTACATATTTAAATTTTAATAAAATTATACTAATATTTATATGAGTTACATAATATATCCTATCTTCTTATTTGTCAAGCATTTTAGCTGTTTTGGGAAACTATTTTACAAAAAACATGCAGAGGTGTCATCTGCTGAATAATTTCAGATGTTTTCTAGCTTTGAGTACATAAATTTAAGAATAAATTTGTACTATTGTATTTTATTATAAAGAGTATTAAAATATAATTATAGAAGATTACATAATCATATAAATGTATATCTTTTAAAACCATCATAAAGTAAACGTATGTTTATGATGATTTTATCACAGGCATATGTTGATAAGAGAGGGGCTGGAAATATGAAAATAACGGTAAAGGGAAAAAATATTTCAGTGACTGATGCATTGAAGAATACAGTGGACAAAAAGCTTTCAAGACTTGACAAGTATTTCAACCCTAATGTAGAGGCACATGTTACATTAAGTGTGCAGAAGAATTCCCAGATTGTTGAAGTTATTATACCATTTGAGGGAGTTATACTCAGGGGTGAAGAAAGAAATAATGACATGTATGCTTCAATTGACTTAGTTGTGGATAAATTAGAAGGACAGATAAGGAAACAGAAAACTAAGTTACTAAAAAGGCAACGTTCTTCAGAGTCATTAAGGTTCCAGTTCATACCAGACCAGCGTGAAGATGAAAAAGAAGACAATAAGATAGTTAAAACTAAAAGGTTTGCAGTAAAACCAATGTCTGCGGAGGAAGCAGTTCTTCAAATGGAGCTTCTAGGTCACAATTTCTTTGTGTATCAGGCTGCTGAAAGTGGAGAAGTAAATGTAGTTTATAAAAGGAAAGATGGAGACTATGGGCTTATTGAGCCTGAATTTTAAAAGATATTTATTAGAGGAAGTTTAAAAACTTCCTCTCTTGTTTTTATATATTAAACTAAAGTAAACTATTTTTTTATTAGTTGAATGCCATATAATTAGATGATATAATTTATAAAGTATATATCTTTATATAAAATTTGATGTGAGGATGAAAATAATGAAACTTTTTCAAAAAATATTTGGCTCATATAGTGAGAAGGAAGTAAAAAGAATTATTCCAATAGTAGATAATATAGATAAATTGGATAATGACATGCAGAAACTGGGAGATGACCAGTTGAGGGCTAAAACCGACGAATTTAAAGAAAGGCTTAAAAATGGAGAAACTTTGGATTCGCTGCTGCCTGAAGCTTTTGCAGTAGTCAGGGAAACTGCATCCAGGACTGTAGAATTGAAGCATTACAGGGAACAGTTAATAGGTGGAGTTGTGCTCCATCAAGGTAGAATAGCCGAAATGAAAACTGGTGAAGGTAAGACATTGGTTGCCACCGCACCAGCTTATTTGAATGCCCTTACAGGTTTGGGAGTCCATATAGTCACAGTAAATGATTATCTGGCAAAAAGAGATAGGGATTCGATGGCTCCTATATATGAATTTCTTGGACTTAAGGTTGGAGTCATACTTCATGATATGGATCAGGCTCAGAGACAGGAAGCCTACAATTGTGATATAACTTATGGGACCAACAGTGAATTTGGATTCGACTACCTTAGAGACAATATGGTTGTATACAAGGAGGAGAGAGTTCAAAGAAAATTGAATTTTGCCATAGTTGATGAGGTGGATTCAATTTTGATTGATGAGGCTAGAACACCTCTCATAATTTCCGGTGAAGGTGAGAAATCAACTGAGTTTTACAAGGTGGCAGATCATTTTGCAAAGACTTTGAAAAAGCAGAATGTGTCTGAGGATGACAAGGAAATTGAAGAAAAAGATAAGGGCGATTTTACAGTAGATGAAAAAGCCAATGCAGTAATTCTTACATCCCGCGGTATAGAAAAAGCCGAAAAATTTTTCAACCTCGAGAACTATGCGGATCCAGAAAACATGGAGCTTCAGCATCATGTAGTTCAGGCGCTGAAGGCAAATTACATTATGAAACGTGATAAGGACTATATGGTAAGAAACGGAGAAGTACTGATAGTAGATGAATTTACAGGAAGAATGATGGAAGGAAGAAGATATAGTGATGGACTTCATCAGGCTATAGAAGCGAAGGAAGGGGTTAAGGTTGAAAGGGAGTCAAAAACTCTTGCAACTATAACCTACCAGAACTATTTTAGAATATTCAGCAAACTTTCGGGTATGACAGGTACGGCCCAGACAGAAGAAAATGAGTTCAGGGAAATATATGGCTTGGATGTAATAGTCATTCCTACTCACGAGCCTGTTATAAGAAAGGATCTTCCTGATCTGGTTTATAAAACTGCAAAAGGTAAATTTAAGGCTATAGCAGATGATATTTATGAAACATATAAAAAGGGTCAGCCTGTACTTGTTGGTACGGTAAGTATAGAGAAATCTGAACTCCTTTCAGATATGCTTAAAAAGAGAGGAGTACCTCATCAGGTATTGAATGCAAAATTTCATGAAAAGGAAGCTGAGATAATTTCCTATGCCGGTGAAGAAGGAACTGTAACCATTGCTACCAACATGGCAGGGCGTGGTACCGATATAAAACTTGGCAAGGGTGTTGTAAAATTAGGCGGACTTAAGATAATAGGTACGGAAAGGCATGAATCCAGGAGAATTGACAATCAGCTCAGAGGACGTTCAGGACGTCAGGGAGATCCTGGAGAATCCAGATTCTATGTTTCACTTGAAGATGATTTGATGAGAATATTTGGATCGGATAGACTCCAGGGAATGGTTGAAAAGCTGGGACTTGGTGAAGATGAAGCAATAGAGAGCAAAATGGTTACAAATGCAATAGAGAATGCGCAGAAAAAGGTGGAAGGCAACAATTTTGACATAAGAAAAACTCTGCTGCAGTATGATGATGTAATAAACAAGCAAAGGGAGATAATTTACAAACAAAGATCCGAAGTGCTGGAAGGAACAGATCTCAAAGATCAGGTTAAAAACATGCTGCACAGCCTTGTTTCTGAAATTGTAGAATCACACATATCTGGTGATGAGGACGAGTTTGACGAGGAGATCACAAATTTAATAAATTATATGGAAGAAGTTTATGTCCCTGAAGGTGCAATCAAGTTTGATGATATAGCAAATCTTTCTAATGAAGATATAATAGATAAATATATAGAATTGGGAGAAACAATTTACGCCGAAAAAGAGAAAGAGTTTACGCCGGAGCAGATGAGGGAGATAGAGAGGGTAATACTTCTTAAAGTTGTTGATACTAAATGGATGGACCATATAGATGATATGGAACACCTGAAGAGGGCTATAGGCCTAAGGGCGTACAGACAGCAGGAACCTGCCCAGGCATATCAATTCGAGGGCAGTGAGATGTTCAATGAAATGATCTATAACATCAAATTGGATACTATAAAATATCTGTTCCATGTAAAAATTGAGAGGGCTCCTGAAAGAGAGAGAGTTGCAAAAAATTTAAGTACTAACCAGAGTGAAGGCGAACCTGTGAAGAGGCAGCCAATAAAGAAACAGAAGACGGTTGGCAGAAATGATCCTTGTCCATGCGGAAGTGGTAAAAAATACAAAAATTGTTGCGGGAAGGTAGTTAATATCAATAACTAATTTAAATATACGAGGTGATTACATGATAGTTGAGTTGGAGAATGTAAATTCCAGAATAAATCTTCTTAAAAAATCATTGGATGAGATAAGGGGGTCTCTTTGACCTAGATAACTGTAAAAATAGAATACAGGAACTCCAGATGAAAATGCAGGAAAAAGGTTTTTGGGATAACCCTCAGATGGCACAGAAAATATCATCTGAGGAAAGGTTTTTGAATGAAAAACTGGATGTGTACAACAAGCTGAAAGGGCGAATTGAGGATATAGAGCTTCTTACGGATATGGCTATAGAAGAAGAGGATTCAAATGCATCAAGGGATATAATAGATGAAGTGGAAGATATTGAAGATACATTGGAGAAGCTTAAAATAAAATTACTTCTGTCTGGAGCTTATGATAAAAATAATGCAATATTGAATTTACATGTAGGTGTAGGCGGAACGGATGCCCAGGACTGGACTCAAATGCTGCTTAGAATGTATACAAGATGGTCTGAAAAATCAGGATACAGGGTTGAAATACTTGATATGCTTCCGGCAGAGGATGCGGGTATAAAAAGTGTATCTTTGAAGATAATAGGTGAATTTGCCTATGGGTATCTAAAAACAGAGAGAGGAATACACAGACTGGTAAGAATATCACCTTTCAATGCAAATGGAAAAAGACAGACATCATTTGCTTCAGTGGAGGTACTTCCTGAACTTACAAAGGATCAGGATATAGATATAAGACCGGAAGATCTGAAAGTGGATACTTACAGATCCAGTGGAGCTGGAGGCCAGCATGTAAATAAAACTGAATCTGCTGTAAGAATAACGCATATACCTACTGGAATAGTAGTACAGTGCCAGAATGAAAGAAGTCAGCACTATAACAGGGAAACAGCAATGGCAATGTTGAAATCCAAACTTGTGGAACTAAAGGAAAGAGCACACAAAGAGAAGATAGAGGATTTGACGGGAGAGTTGAAAGACATGGGCTGGGGGAGTCAGATAAGATCTTATGTATTTCAACCTTATACCATGGTCAAAGATCATAGAACCGGAGAGGAAAACGGAAATGTAACATCGGTGATGGACGGAAATATAGATAATTTTATAGTTGCATACTTGAAACAGCAGGCAAAATAGATATCTATATGAAGTAATAATTGAAAAGGATTTTAATATGAGACTTAAAAGTAAATTGGGAGATACATTTGTATCCCTCAAACACAGAGATTTTAGGTATTTTTTATCGGGGCAGCTACTGTCCCTAATGGGAACAATGATTCAAAATACTGCTTTGAGCTGGTATATATACAAGATGACCAATTCGCCTTTTCTCCTGGGACTTATAGGAGTATTCCAGTATGCACCAGTACTTTTGATAACGCTTATAGGAGGGGTCATAGCAGAGAGACATTCAAAGAAAAAGATTTTGATGGCGACTCAATTTTCGTATATGGTTCAGGCATTTATATTGAGTCTTACTGTATACATAGGTTCAGATAAGTACTGGATATTTGCAGCACTTGCTGCAGTAAATGGTACCATAACCAGCCTGGATATGCCTACAAGACAATCGTTTTTTATAGAACTTGTAGGAAAGAAGGATTTGCCAAATGCCATATCATTGAACTCCACTGTCTTTAATATATCCCGCATAGTCGGTCCGGCATTTGCAGGAATAATAATGAATACATTGGGTGTATTTCAGTGTTTCCTGTTGAATGCAATAAGTTTTATACCAATTATATATGGTGTATTTAAAATAAAGGCTGAAGGTAATCCAACTGAATTCATTGATAAAAACTCAGGGGTTTTCAGGGAACTGAAAAATGGAATAATATATACAATAAACAGGAAAATATTGATGTCTACAATGTTCATGATGGCAATAGTGTGTACCTTTGCATTTAACAGCAATGTGATTATACCTGTATTTGCAGAGCAGGTTATGAGTGGAGGCGTCAGTGAATACAGCTTTCTATTGAGCCTTATAGGAATAGGGTCTCTTTTAGGTGCTATGTTTATGGCAAATAAAGGCAGAAGGCTGAAAGTCCATCATTATCTGATTGTAAATTCATTTATTCTTGGAGTTCTACACATAACAACCGTATTCACATTCAACTATATAGCAGTAGCCTGTCTCTTTATAGCTATAGGCTTTTTTAGTCTTACTTTTCTCAATAGAGCAAATGCAGTTTTGCAGTTTAACACTGAAGATGGATATAGAGGCAGGGTTATGAGTATATATTCACTCTTGAATATGGGAAGTACTCCCATTGGCAATGCCTTTGCAGGAATTATAATGGAAAATTTCGGAGGAAAATTTGGCTTTTTCAGTTGTGGACTAATTATACTTTCCCTTACAAGTATTGTATTGTATTATATTAAGTCTAAAGGGAATCATGTTTGACGTATAGTATACTTGTTGTCACAATTCCAATAAATGACAGAACAAGAAATGATTTATAGTATAAAAAATATGGGTTGTTGTCAAAAGCATACTTGTCTATTTCCCTTGAGACAATATTGAAACATCTTTCGATAGATTTAGTACCAATATAGGATAACTTGTCCGTTGGAGTGTGTATCCTTGATGTATCGGCATCAGAAAGGGTTATGGCATCTATTCCATAAGCTCTGAAATATTCATGGTCACTTGCATTTTCGAATAGGTATTTGAAGTTCTCATCGGTTTTGGTGCAGAGGGAGGCTATCTCTTTTACAAAGCTGGAGTTTTTGCTGTCCCATTTTCCAGCCATTATGGATATAGGAACATTTTTGTTGCTTCCTATCATGTCAAAATTTATAACTTTACTTCCCTTTAAGTTCTGTTTATACTTTTTTGCAAAATCCTTTGAACCAAGGCATCCAAACTCTTCTGCATTGAAGGCTGAAAATATTATAGTTCTGTCGGGTTTGCCTAAAGAGTTTACATATTTTACAAGACCAAGTAAAAAGGAAGTTCCCGAGGCATTGTCCAAAGCACCGTTATATATTTTCCCGGACAGATCACTTCCGACGTGGTCAAAGTGAGCAGAAAGTATAATTGGAGGAAGAGATTTGTTTTTACCTTCTATATAGCCTACTACATTATATATGGACGTTATTCTGTTCTCAAATGGTATAAAGCAGTCTACCTGAAAACCAGAATTCAGGTAATTTTTTATCTCTTCTGAAGTACGTTTTTTTATCATTACATACATTGAATGAGGAGAGTTTGCAATAAAGGAACTCCTGAAATCTAGATTGTCATTTTGTGGAGTATAGAATAAAAAATATGTATTCCCCTTTTGGACCTGAAAACTGCCTCCCCTCCACGCAATGGGGTCTTCTCTGCTAAAAGATACATTGTTATTTCTAAAATTCAGCATGTCTTCCTTGTAGTCTGTTCCATATTTGTATTGTTTTATTATAAAACCATTTTTATCTCTTACCACAAGGTTTGGTACCCCGTCTACTCTTTTGGGGTATATGACATTGAATTTTTCAAGATAGTTGTTACTGTAAGGTTTTAAATTTTCTCTTTTGAAGTATTCCATTATAAAACGAGCTGCTTCGTAATTTTCTATAGTTCCTGAGAGCCGGCCATTGAAGTCATCAGAAGATAGGTAATTTATAGTGTTTTTAACATCCTTGGGGTTTAAAGGTTCTGTAGAACAATAGATTTCAAAGCTTGTGGAGCAAATTAAACAAAATATGATTATAAATAAAGATAATATAAATTTTTTCATATACTATAACTCCCAAAATTATTTATTGTATCCATAGATATATATATATTAATTTGCCATAGTTCATATAACTGTTGTAATATATTTTTAGTTGATTATTTATATAGTAGATTTGTAAAATCAGAGCAGGAGGTAAAAATGAGCAGTATAATAGATACTTTATCTTTGGAATTAGGTGTTAATAAAAAGTATGTCAGTAATGTAGTTGAATTGATAGATTCAGGTAATACGGTACCTTTTATAGCGAGGTACAGGAAGGAACTCACAGGAAGTATGAGTGACGTGACTTTGAGAAAACTTGCAGAGCGGCTCATATATCTTAGAAATTTAAATACAAGAAAAGAAGATGTAATAAGAATAATAGAGGAACAGGGCAAGCTTACGGAAGAGCTGAAGAAATCCATAGAAGTCTGTAGCACTTTAACTGAAATTGAAGATATATATAGACCATATAAGCCTAAAAAGAGAACCAGGGCTACTGTTGCACAGGAGAAGGGATTAAAGCCTATTTCTGATGTTATAATAAGCGGAAAGTTCAATGGTGATATAAATTCCTATGTGGAAAAATTTTTAGATAAAGAAAAAGGAGTGGAATCTATAGAAGATGTTTTGTCAGGTGCCATGGATATAATAAGTGAAGTTATATCCGATGAAGCAAAATATAGAAAATGGATAAGAAAGTTCGTACATGATACTGGAGTTATTGAAACAAAGGGTAAGAGCGAGGAGCCTACCCCATATGAGATGTACTATGAATATAGTGAAGCAGTAAAATCTATTCCACCCCATAGGATACTTGCCATAAATAGAGGTGAAAAAGAAAAAATTTTATCTGTTAAGATAAATTGCGACATGGATAGAATATTGGACTACTTGAAGAGAGAATATCTTAAAGGCAATAATACCACAGATATTTACATAGAAAAGAGCATTGAAGATTCTCTAAAAAGATTGATATATCCCTCTATTGAGAGGGAGCTAAGATCCGAACTTACAGACAAGGGCGAGGAAGGGGCTATAAAAATATTCAAGGCAAACTTGAAAGCTCTTCTTATGCAGCCGCCGATAAAAGGCAAGAATGTGCTGGGATATGATCCCGGCTTCAGAAATGGATGCAAAATAGCAGTGCTGGATGATACGGGAAAACTGCTGGATACGGCCATAGTATATGCTACTGCACCTCAGAATGATGTGGAAGGTTCAATAAAAACCTTGAAACATCTTGTATATAAACATGATGTGAATGTAATATCCCTTGGCAACGGAACTGCAAGCAGGGAATCGGAAGAAGTAATCGGAAGGCTCATAAAGGAAGTAAAAGAGGAAAAAGGGAAGGAGCTGTACTACGTTATAGTATCAGAGGCTGGAGCTTCAGTATACTCGGCATCAGAGCTTGCTGCAAAAGACTATCCTGATGTAAATGTATCACTTAGAGGGGCTATATCAATAGGAAGAAGGCTCCAGGACCCGCTTGCAGAACTGGTAAAGATAGATCCGAAGGCAATAGGGGTTGGACAATATCAGCATGATGTTGCTCCG
Source organism: Clostridium sp. (assembly GCF_022482905.1). Taxonomy (NCBI): domain Bacteria; kingdom Bacillati; phylum Bacillota; class Clostridia; order Eubacteriales; family Clostridiaceae; genus Clostridium; species Clostridium sp. The sequence continues at coordinate 2,746,631 of NZ_JAKVOI010000001.1, read as the reverse complement.
AAAAAATTGGATGAATCCCTGAAAGGAATTGTAGAAGACTGTGTAAATAGTGTTGGAGTTGACCTCAATATAGCCACACCTTCACTGCTTTCTTATATTTCAGGAATAAATTCTACGATAGCCGGGAATATTGTAGCCTATAGAGAAGAAAATGGAAAATTCAAGAATCGAAAAGAATTGCTTAAAGTCAAGAGATTGGGAGCAAAAGCTTTTGAGCAATGCGCAGGTTTTCTGAGAGTTATGGAAAGCAGTGAACCTCTTGACAATACTGCGGTGCATCCAGAATCCTATGATGCGGCAAGAGGACTTCTGAACAGTCTTGGATATGAAGAGCAGAGTTTGAAAACCGGAGGATTTCAGGATATGGATAGCAGAGTCGGGAAAATAGATCTTGAGAAACTTTCCAGCACACTGGGTACAGGAGTACCTACACTTAGAGATATAATAAAAGAGATAAAAAAGCCGGGCAGAGATCCGAGGGAGGAACTTCCAAAGCCGGTACTCAAGACTGGTATAGTTGATATGAACCAGCTCAAGCCGGGCATGGTTCTTACGGGTACAGTCAGAAACGTGGCCGATTTCGGGGCTTTTGTAGATATAGGAGTTCATCAGGATGGACTGGTACATATAAGTCAGCTTTCAAACAAATTTGTCAAACATCCTCTGGATGTAGTGAAAGTCGGCGATATCGTACAGGTAACCATACTTGAAGTAGATGAAAAGAGGAAGAGGATTTCACTGAGTATGAAATAAAAACAAGTCCGCATCCAATTATATATTAGATGCGGACAGTTATTTATACAGAAGTTTCTATTCGGAAATTTTTACTTTTTGAGAATCAGATGACGATTCAAGGGATTTCTCAAATACCTGACGTATAATTTCTTTTGATGGAACTCCTTCGTGTATCTTGTTTTCTCCTACAAAGTATGTGGGTACGTAGTAGTAGTCATATTTTTTTGCTATTTCGGGACTGCGCTCTTCATCGATTATTTCTACATCAATATTCTTATATTCAGGATTTTCATTTTGAATTTCCTTCATCCAGTTAAGTGCCTGTTTACAGTAGGGACACCAGCTTGTTACAAACATATGTAATTGGTTTCATACTATAATCACCTGACTTTTTTTATTTGATATTACATTATTATATACCAAAATACTGTATTTTTCTATATATTTAATTTTAATATAAAAACAGACATTTCACATATGATTGACAAATGTGAAACGCCTGTTTTTTAGTAATGCTAATTATTTAATGAGATGGAGGCAATTCCATCGGCTGAACGGTAATTACAGGATTTTTAACAGAAATGGATTTGGCTTCAACCTGAATGGTGGTAACGGCGCCTAGTGCAAGTGTCAAAAAGCATACAGCAGTAATGATAGTCTTGATAAGTTTCTTTTTCATTTTAAATTTTCCCCCTATTAAAAAATGTTTATGCTATAATATGTTGAATCATTGTAGCTTCTTATAGTATCCTGGGATAGCAACAAATACTTTTTGGTATTGGCTGTATTCCCTTTTGAGAGATATATCAATGACAGTTTATTGTAGACAAGTGAAAGGTCCGAAGTGTTGTGAATTTCACAAGCCTTTTTTAATATCCTGACTAATTCAAGATATACTTTTTCAAGTCTGTCATAATCATCCAGTATTTCATATATCCTTGAGAGCATGAAGTTGCCTTTTATAAGATATTCCATATCATCGTAATTAACTGCATTATTGAGACCTTCTTTTATTGATTCAATTGCTTTATTATAAAGTCTTTGCTTTATAAATACATGAGATTTTTCTATGTGTGTATGGGACAAAGTTGGTCTATCAAATTTATACTTAAAAAGTTCAGCCATGTTGAAGTATTTTATGCTGTTTTCAAAATCATTCATATGACAGTATACAAGACCTAGATTGTTGTATATATATCCCAACAAAGGGCTTTCTAAATCTGTAATTCTGGTTTCTAAAGAATTATATATGTCTATAGCTGACTGGAAATCGTTTTTGGCTTCAAAACAGTCGGCCTTTAAAATATTTGCATATATGTAAAAGGTAAAATTATCTTGCCTGTTGTGTGTAGATAAGTATTTGTCTATGTTTTCAAGGCACAGGTCTATTTTGTTTAATTTCCTATACGCAAGAGCTATATCATATAAAGCAAGCTCGTAAATTCTTGGATCATCATGTGCAAGAGAATAATGTATGGAAAAATTCAAGTATGTAACACAGTCTGTGTATTGAAGAAGATTCATCTTACATAAGCCAAGCCTCCAGTATATGTAGGATATCTTTTCGTGCTGCTTGACATTTTTAAAAATATCAAGGGACTGATTGTAATTTATAAAAGAATTTTTATAATTCTTTTTATCATAATTTATATCCCCAAGTTTACAATGGGCTTCAGCTCTTACTGATGTTAAGTTGTATTCATCTGCTATGGATAGTACATATTTTATATCGTCAATAACAATATCTTTTGAGTTGAGTTTTTCAAGGCAATATAATTCTGCGTCATCTTCAGGGGATCTTAAAAGATAATCTGCATCAACAACCAATTTATGACCTAATTGTTCAGCTCTGGCATTGAATCTCCGGGCAAGTGTTACAGCCGTGTCATGTTTGAGAGTTCTCCGCCCTATTTCAATCATGCTTATGAGGCCTCTGGTTATATTTTTATCCTGAAGATCCTGTTGTTTCATATTCAAGTCTTTTCTTAATTTTTTTATTTTTTCACTGCTAGTCAGGAATTTCATCTAATCACCCAAAATAAAGTATAAATGATTGAATGTAATTTTAAAATAGTTTATTCTCATTAATTTACATTTTATACTTATAGTATAAAAATTGCAACAAAAATTTGAAAAAAAGTTGCAAAGAAATTTTTTATATAGTAATATATAAGCATAGACGGGAAATTGTATTATTCTAAAAATAGAAATATATTTTTATATGGAAATATATAGCAGCGCAGTAAATTTGAATTTTAGGGGAGCATGCCGCAGCTATTTGTGATAAGAATACCCGTCTATAGTTAATATCATCATAAAAATTATTCATAGTATTAAAGCCTACCTTTTTATAGTGAAAATAGAATTTTAATCTAAAGCCACCAGTATTCCAAATTTTTTGAGAATATATATAAAACTGTCCTATCTAAATATTATGTTTGATTATTTTTTTAGACCATCAAATATGGATTTGCTAAGAAGTATTTCCGTTGCGGTAGGCGTTTGAATAGGTGTAAACTTTTTTGACGGTATTTTTTTAAAAAAGAAAAAAGTTAAATTTATGCACCTGTAATAAATAAGATAAAGGATAATCGATAGAATAGAAGAAATGTATAATCAGATTTCACAAGTACTTTTAAATGATAAAAGTATTTGTAGTTTCCGCATTCAAATGGCATATGAACTTTATAGTCATGAAGGTACATAAAGTTGCTTTTTAATAAAAAAGGTTATATAATAAAGATGTAATTAAATTGAATATAATCTTCAGGGCGGGGTGTAATTCCCCACCGGCGGTAAAGCCCGCGAGCCATAATGGCATGATTCGGTGAAACTCCGAAGCCGACAGTATAGTCTGGATGGAAGAAGTGTAAAGTATACCATTTATTGGCCCTGACTTTTGTTGGAGCTTTTTTATTATACTTTATCGCCTCTTAATATGGTAGGAGTAGGAGATTATACTTATGAATTAGGAGGGTGTATTATGAAGAACAGGAAATTGAACAGACTTGTGAAGATATCTTTGTTGGGCGTTATTGCATTTTTACTTATGTTTTTAGAGTTCGCACTGCCGATATTCCCATCATTCATGAAAATCGATATTAGTGATTTGCCAGCTTTGATAGGAACTTTTGCACTGGGACCTGAGGCTGGAATCATAATAGAATTTTTAAAAAATGTACTTCATGGAATATTTGCAAGCCAGACAGCTTTTGTAGGAGAACTGGCGAATTTTGCCATAGGAGCTGTTCTTGTAGGTACGGCAGGAATAATATACAAGTTTAAAAAATCAAGGGCAACAGCTGTAATGAGTCTTATAGCAGGTACGGTAACAATGTCGATTGCAGCAGCGATTCTGAATTATTTTGTACTTCTGCCGCTCTATGAAAAGGCATTTAATTTTCCTATAAGCCAGATAGTTGCAATTGCATCAAAAATAAATGGGAATGTAGATAGCGTTGGTACTTTGATACTTTGGTCCATCATACCATTTAACCTTTTTAAGGGGCTGGCATTGACTGTACTTACATTGGTGGTTTACAAAAGTGTGTCGCCAATATTGAAAAAAGAGCATAGAGAAGGAAGGCAAGCTGCCTAGTAAAAATAAAAAATCTGACACCTGTAAATTAGTGGTGCCAGATTTTTTTATTCATGAAATTGGACTTGTGTACGATAAATAAATATACTGTATATTTATTTGAAGGGTGATTAAATTGGCGGGAATATGGAATGTAAATAGTACCTATAATGTAAACAATAAGAAAGTATCAACAAAACTTTCCTTTGAGATAGGACAAAAATTCATAGCTAGAATAGTAGATCTTGATAAAGTCTCTAAGAGCATATTATTAAGGCTTTTGGATGGATGGCAGTTTTCTGCAGATATAGAAAATATGGATCAGGTATCTAAAAATCAATTATTAAGGTTTCAAGTTGATGGATTTCAGGATGGGAAACTCGAGTTAAAGATTGTTGGCAGAACAGATGAAGGGGTCAAGGACGGAGGAAATGATGCTGTAAAACTTTTTATAAAGGAAAATTCCATGAACTTAAGTATGCAGGACTATGATCTTATTAAAGGTATGATAAAACATGAAATTCCACTTACTAAAAGCAATGTTTCAAATATGAAATCACTCCTGGAATTTATGAACAAAACGCAGAACGGCGGAGGAGAAGTGGATAATTTTATACAGAAATATCTTTTAAGCAGAAATATAGATGCCAACAGCAGTGAAGGGAAAAGGGCAAGCAGTATATTAAAAAGTTTGTTTACCGATATTGCAAAACTTTCTGATGGCGATGTATTTACATTTATTGAAAATAATATAGATATAAACAATGAGAACATAAAAAGTTTTAATGATGTATTTAAAAAGCCGGCTGTTATATACAGGGAAATTGAAAATCTCGGACAGAAATTAGGAGTGAGCGTGCAGCCTGAATTTAAACAAAGTCCTGAAAATGTAAAATCAACTACAAGTGATTATATGGATGCACTGCAGAAAAATATTGAAAAAGCATATAAAAATGTAGATAGTTCGGAAATAGCCGCAGTGAAAGAAAATGTAAATAATGTTGTAGAGAATAATACTGCAGAGAATAATGTTGTAAAGAATAATGCGGCAGAGAATAGGGAAAATAATTTAAAAAATCAGCCTGCAGGTGTCAATCAAAAAATAGACGGGAATATATCCGGTGAAATTCCAGAAAATACAGCAGCTCCAAAGGGTGAGATGATTGAAAAGCATGAAAATATAAAACAGGATAACACAAACCAATATGAAAATATACAGAATGGTAATAATAAAACTGGGGCAGAAAATACAAAAAACAATATAAAAAGTGAAGTCAAAAATATTTTCAACGAGTATTTTTTAAAAGATAAATCCAACTTGATATCCAAAGATATAATAGAAACTATTTCAAATCAGATAAAGGATCAGCTGAATTTTAAAACACGGGAAATGTCTGATATAATAGAGCAGGTGATCAACCAAATACAGGACAAAAGTCCTGACAAGCCTGTGAATATAATGAATTTGTTAAATAATAATATTAATGACTTTAAAATATTCAATACTGTGTCAAATTCATACTATTATATGGACATGCCATTGAAGTTTCAGAACAGCAACTATGAATGTAAATTGATAATAAGGGATGACAGGAAAAGGGGAAAAAAGATTGATAGTTCAAATGTTAAAATTGCCACAGCTATAAATACTGAAAATATGGGTGTAGTGGACGCGTATCTGGCTGTAAAAAACAAAAATATGCATATAGATGTAAAGAGTCAGAAATCATTTATAAAGCTTCTGGAAAATCACAGTGAAAAAATATTGGAGAGCCTATCCAACTTAGGTTATAATATAGATATTGATTTCAATGAGAAACATGAGGAAATGAATATATCAACCTGCAGAGAGTTCTTTCAGGATAATGAGATTGGAATAATAAATACAAGGGCATAATGAGAGGTAAATATTATGGATGGAAGAAAAAAGGTAGCAGCTTTAAAATATGATGTTGATTATGAATCACCTATAGTCAGTGCTGCAGGCATAGGACAGATAGCCGACAATATTTTAAAAAAGGCTGAAGAGTCAAATGTGCCCATAGTATATGACAAGGAACTTGCAAATCTTCTTGTTAACATAAATATCGGAGATAATATCCCATTTGAACTGTATGATGCTGTTGCAAAAGTAATAGCATATGTGGTGGATATAGATAACAGTATAAATCCAAAATAGGCTTAATAGTTAGAGGGTGATCTAGTGGCTTTATTTGCAATATCCGATCTACACCTTGACAAAAGTGGCAATAAACCTATGGATGTCTTTGGTGATAACTGGTATGAACATGATGTCAGGATACATGAAAATTGGATGGATAAAATATCTGATGATGATACAGTTTTAATTTCCGGTGACATATCATGGGCCATGGATATGGAAAGTGCAATTTTGGATCTTGAATGGATTCACGAATTGCCTGGAAGAAAAATATTTGTCAAGGGAAATCATGACTATTGGTGGACCAGTATAAATAAATTAAACAATCTATATGAGGATATGAAGTTTATTCAAAATAATTTTTTTAGTTATTATGATTATGCAATTTGCGGCACCAGAGGGTGGAACTGCCCCGGGAGTGAAAATTTTACACCCCATGATCAGAAAATATATAACAGGGAAGTATTGAGATTGAAGAATTCTCTGGAATCAGCATCAAAAAACAAATATGAAAAATTTATTGTAATGATGCATTATCCGCCAATAGGTGAAAAATTCATGGATTCGGAATTTACAAACATGTTTAAAGAATACGACATTGAAAAAGTTATATATGGGCATCTCCATGGAGAAGCCCTTTTGAGGGCTGTTTCAGGGGAAATTGATGGCACAGAATATATATTGACCTCAGCAGACTATATAAACTTTAATCCGGTCAAAATAATTTAATCCAGGTTCTTTATTTACGGAATTTATGAAAGAATTTATGGCTTTGCTTATTATCTGTTGTCTGTTCCTGCTCTATAGTATTTTCAGTATTGGATTTTATGAGGTCCCTTTGCTCCCTGGCTAAATCCTTGATTTTCTGGGACGATGTAGGGGATGTCATTACCTGGCTGAACCATATGAGGGATTCCTCGCCATCTCCAAGACGTCTTTTCAATTCGCCTATGAGATACATTGTAGTATACTTGTCCATGCCGCATATTGGGGATGGTTCATTGTAATATGCAGTAGAAAAGTTATTGAGGGCCTGCTTTAAAAACTGCAGCTCGCTTCCATGGTCATCTTTAAGCCTGTACATCCATGCCAGCTTTAGACAGTTAATTGCCTTTTTACTTGCCTTGGAGTTTATTGTGTAGTAATTCAGCAATGATAATTTATATCGTTGAATTGCCAGATTTATGTCATATACTTCAGGATAATTCTTATGCTTCCATTTTGGCGAAATTTTTCCCTTTATCATTTGCGCATCATAATCGCTTAATTTTTCGAAATCGTTTTTTATAGCGGCATAGCCACATTCGTCACATACCCAGACATCATAAAAATAGGGGTTTATTCTCGAATATCGTATAAAAAAATCCGAATCCTTTTTTAATATTCTGTAGGAGCCTTTTTTAATGGATCTTGCCTTAAAGCTGGTTCCACACACAGGACAGCTTACTTTTTTATCGTATAACATGAATATTTGTTCTTGTGGATCATATAATATTGAGTTATCTGTTTCCTTGGACATTTAAAATTCCACCCTTATTTAATAGTTGTAATTCTATTATATCAAAGATTTAAATATATTTTTGATTTTAGTTAAATTTTGTTATAAAATAATTTTAGCATATATCCATATAGGAGAGGATCAATATGGCAATAGGAGAGTGGAAAACATTTTTAATACCCTATGAACAAGCTGTCGAGGAGTTAAAGGTTAAAGTTAAAAGCATAAGACTCGAGTATAGAAAGAAAAATGAGTATTCACCTATAGAATTTGTTACTGGAAGGGTAAAGGAGATATCCAGCATACTTGAAAAAGCCAATAAGTTTGACATACCATTTCACAGAATAAGGTATGAAATGGAAGACATAGCTGGTATAAGAATTATGTGCCAGTTTGTAGATGATGTTCAAAAGGTAGTTGATATAATTCGAAGCAGAAAAGATATGAGCATATTGTATGAAAAAGATTATGTAACAAATGTCAAGAAGAGTGGGTACAGAAGTTATCATGTTATAATTAAATATCCTGTAAATATGGCGGAAGGTCAGCAGGATATAATTGCAGAATTTCAAATAAGGACACTGGCCATGAATTTTTGGGCCACCATAGAGCACTCCCTTAATTATAAATATAAACATGAGATACCGGATTACATCAAGGAAAAGCTTAAAAGTGCGGCGGATCTTGCATTTAATCTTGACCAGCAGATGCTTGACATTAAAGACGAAATCAAGGATGCACAGAAATTATTTGAGGTCAAGTCCAGCCTTGTATCTGATATAATGAACAATATAATCACGATTTCATCAATGGGAAAGTTATCGGATGCCACAAGATATCAGAAGGAATTGAACAAACTTATTGATGAAGGTGAAGTTTTTGAACTTGTAAATCTGTTGAAATCTACAGAGAAGATGATTCAAATATATAATTAAAGGATTATATAAAAGACAGGTAAAAAACCTGCCTTTTTAATTTATTTTGCAACTATATTTACGAGTCTGCCTTTTACAAGTATAATTTTTTTAATATTCCTGCCTTCAATGGCTGACTTGACATTTTCCTGTGTCAGGGCTATTTGTTTTACTTCATCCTCTGAAAGATCGGTTGCAATATTTATTTTGGATTTTATTTTTCCATTTACCTGAATGGCGATTTCAATATTGTCCTTTATTAGGGCATTTGGATCAAATTCAGGCCATTTTTCATTGAATATGGAATATTTTTTATCGAGGAATTCCCATTGTTCTTCCGAAAAATGAGGTGCAAAAGGAGCTAATATTTTCACAAAATCTACTATTGTTTCCTGTAAAAATTTCGTATTTTTATTTTTAGTTTTCAAGTATTTGGATAGAGCATTTGTGAACTCCATGATCCTTGCTATTGATGTATTGAATTGAAATTTATTTGTATCCTCTGAAACTGATTTTATAGTAAAGTTTCTGACATAGTTGAGTTCTTTTTCAGCATCATCCATTGAGGTTTTACTGTTTTTGGCAGTATTTATTTCCTGCTTTGCCTCAGATATAATTCGCTCAACTCTGTCTACAAATTTACTCATGGACTTAATTCCGTCATCACTCCAGGCACCGCCTTCTGAGTAGTCAAATCCAAACATAAGATACAGCCTGAATACATCCGCACCGTATTCTTTTATGCAATCGTCTGGTGATATGGTATTACCCTTGGATTTGCTCATCTTCTGTCCGTCGGGTCCCAGTATTATGCCCTGATGTCTCAGAGACAAGAACGGTTCATCGAAATTCAAAAATCCCATATCCCTGAGGGCCTTGGTTATAAATCTTGCATATAGAAGATGCATGCATGCATGCTCATGACCTCCTACATACATGTCTACAGGGAGCATTCTTTCTATTTTGTCCTTGTTGAAGGCTTCACTGCTGTTCTTATTGTCTGCATATCTTAAATAGTACCAGGAAGAGCATACAAAGGTATCAAGAGTATCCGCCTCTCTTTTTGCGGGACCTCCGCAGTGGGGACATGTAGTATTCATGAATTCTTCCGATTTCAACAGGGGAGATTTACCATCTGGTGAGAATTCAACATCATATGGAAGTTTAACTGGAAGTTGATCTTCAGGAACGGGAACTATACCGCATTTTTCACAATAGACTACTGGAATAGGGGTTCCCCAATATCTCTGCCTGGATACAAGCCAGTCTCTTAATCTGTAGTTTACTTTTCCAGAACCAAGTCCCATGTTTTCAAGTTTTTTGGTAACAGCTTTCTTGCCTTCTTTTGTTGTCAGACCGTTGAATTCGCGGCTGTTTATCATTTTCCCATATTCTACATAAGGGAGACTGTCTCCGCCTTCTATAACCCTCTCTATAGGAAGCTTGTATTTGGTGGCAAATTCAAAGTCCCTTTCATCGTGGGCAGGAACTGCCATTACGGCTCCAGTACCATAAGTATTGAGTACATAGTCACCAATCCATATTGGAACTTTCCTTCCATTTATAGGGTTTATGGCATATGACCCGGAAAATACACCGGTTTTTTCTCTTGTGATTGACTGCCTTTCAATCTCACTCTGTTTTTTGGCCTGTTCTTTGTACTCTTCAACCTGTTTTCTGTATTTTTCCTTTGTCAGTTTATCCACCAGGGTGTTTTCAGGTGACAGTACTACATAAGTAACACCAAATAAAGTGTCAACCCTTGTAGTGAAAACACTGAACTCAAGATCAGAATCGCTTACCTTGAAAGTTACATTTGTACCTGTGGATTTTCCTATCCAGTGTCGCTGCATTGCTTTTGTTGTTTCAGGCCAATCAAGTTTGTCAAGGTATTGAAGAAGTTCTTCTGCATAATCCGTTATTTTGAAGAACCACTGAGTCAGATCCTTTTTAGTGACTTCGGTTCCGCATCTTTCACAGTGGCCTTCCTGAACCTGTTCATTTGCAAGAACTGTCTTGCAGCTGGGGCACCAGTTTACGGGAGCATTTTTCCTGAAAGCCAGACCGTGTTTATATAGTTGAAGAAATAGCCACTGGTTCCACTTGTAATAATCAGGATGGCAGGTTATTACTTCATTTTCCCAGTTGAACATGGCACCCATGGATCGAAGCTGTTTTTCCATTGTGGCGATGTTTTTTTCAGTGGAATCACTTGGATGAATTCCAGTTTTGATGGCATAGTTTTCTGCAGGAAGTCCGAATGAATCAAAACCCATAGGCTGGAATACATTATAACCCTGCATTCTCTTTAATCTTGCCCAGGAGTCCACGGGAGCATAGTTGAACCAATGCCCGGCATGAAGTCTACTCCCTGATGGATAGGAAAACATCTCCAGTACATATAATTTATTAGCCAGGTTATCTTCATCAAATTTATAAATATGTGTTTTTTCCCATTTTTCTTGCCATTTTTCATCAATTTTAGTGCTGTACATAAAATCTCTCCTTTGTTCATAATAGCTATATAGGTTCATCTAATACTGTTTATACTGATAATATAAAAAACTTCTCATCTCCCAAAAAGAGACGAAAAGTTCAATTCCCGCGGTACCACTCTAATTAAATCAACAAATGATTTCACTTAAAATATAACGGATTTTTCCGTATCTGATTTATTCAGACAAGCTCTTAAGGCGAGTTCATATTTTGAATTCATGCCGTTTTTCACCTGACAACAGCTCTCTTTAGTGATGTAAATATTACTATTCCTTATTCAAAGCTAATTATTTACTTTTATCAAATTTTATAATATGTAATAATACTTTGTCAAGAATAATTTAAAAAAAGAACTCAAAATGAGTTCTTTGGCTGCCCATGCTGGATTCGAACCAACAGATGCCTGTTCCAGAGACAGGTGCCTTACCATTTGGCGAATGGGCATTATCCTGAAAATCAATCGACATTAAATATTATACCATTTTAAAATTAAATGTCAAGGAAATTTTAAACTTTTTTAGAAAGTCTTTTGTCCATGAAATTTATAATCAAAGTTAAAACGTAGTCATATAAGATAAAAGCTATCTGGAGTCCTATGATAATCAAGTACAATGAAAATCTAAGATTGAACAGTCCAGGGAAAAATAGCTTGTAAATCAAGAATAAAATGGCTGCACAGGCATTTGAAAATAGCAGTTTGAGAATGATTTCCAAAACTATTTTGTTGATTTTCTCTATATAGAATTTTGCAAAACCATATAGACCGAAAAAAAGTATATATGTAATTACAGTAAATTTAACTCCACATAAAAGAATAGACAATATGGAGGTGCAAATATAAACTACAAATGTATTTTTTATATCCGTGATCAATATGGAAAGAGGTATGATGAAAGATGCTATTGCCAATAAATAAGCTTTATTTACTGGTATTATTCCACTCACGTAGATTAGAATCACACCAATGGCAGTTAAAAGACCTCCCTTAGCCATGTAAAGGGATTTCGCTGAATTACCGGACATTTTCATTCCTCCTTAAATCATAGTAAAATTAGCAGCCTGCGCCGCCTCCATCACAAAGGCAGTCCAGACAGTATAATGTAGCACAGATATTACAGATGTCGGAATCACCCCTTCTCGTATTGTAATAGGGCTGTCTGTAAGTATTATTCATGCTCTGCATCCTGTTTAATGCAGATCTGTATTTAAAATTATCGGGATCCATGCTGCATGCGGTGCTCAGGTTGGAAAAGGCCTCGTTGTACCATCCCTTTCTCAAATTAAGTATTCCCATAAGATAATTCCATTCAGCATCCTGTGTAGTACATCTTGAGAGCTTTTCTTCAGCATCCCGTATGTTGCCGTTGTTTATATCAACCTCAATGGATTGATACAAATCGGAGTTTTCTCCTGAGTAAGTATTCCCGCTGCTGTAGGAAGTATTTCCATTTCCTGAACCAGATGAATTTTTCATCAGATAATCATAAGCTGCGTTTATGTCCCGCATTTTATCTTCTGCCAGGTCTTTTAACGGATTGTTTCCATATTGATCCGGATGATATTTTTTTGCCAGGTTTCTGTATGCCTTCTTGATTTCTTCTTTTGAAGCATTTTCTTTTATTCCAAGTACCTCATAGGGATTTTTCATTTTTGTAGACACCTCTCTCAAATACTTTATCCATTTTTTCTAAAAGTCCATATTGCAATATGTTATATAGTAAATCTTCATTTTTTGCTATGGGAAGTTTGTTAAAAAAGTTCATGCACTGTGAAGCACAAGTTCCCAAAATAAAATCAACCCTGTCCTTTATTTCGGGATAAAACTGATCATAATCCAGATTCTTACTGTTGAAGCAAGTGTTTAGAGGATTGAATTTATTGTTTTTCATATCCCTTTCCAGATCGTCTACAGCATCTATTATATAAATCCACTTTCCCAAATTGTATCCCAGCCAGTATAAGTTTTCCCTGTTTTCAGATGTATAATTTGACAGTACGAAAGCGGTGAGATCGGAAAATGGGTGGCATATACTGTCAAAGGAGCTACATTCATTATTATTTTCAATCCTGGATAAATTATATAAGCTGTTTTTTATATAGTTCACACTGGAATTGAATGTTTCAGGCAATTTATTTAGATATATTTTAAAAGCACCGTATAAAAACCTATTCTTTATTGAATGATCATCATTAATGTCATCCAGAAATTTATAGCAACTTAATGTAATATTATAAAAGGAGGCATATTCTAATGCAGGAGTATCCTTCAATATAACTTTTTTCTTTATAGGATGAACCAGACATTTTTTTATTTCATATCCAAGTTTTTTATCGGATAAGCTATCAAGCAGTATGGCCAGGAATGTCATATCATAGTTCAAAGCTATTCTTGGTATATTCCCAATATTATGTTTTATAGATCTGCATAGTCCGCAATAATATGCTTTGAATTTTTCATAGTCTTTTACTTTAAGTTCCGAGATACAGGGGGTAACATAACCAAACATAATCTTACCTTTCTCTATTTAGTATTTCATATATTGTTTCCGAAGTTGTATCTTCTATAGTGTAACCCAGAAGTTCCACTATTTCATGGAGTTCATCATTATTTTGAGTTTCTATTTCCAAATAGGGAAAGGGACAAAAAGATCTATCATTTATATCTATTTCTATGAGACTATTTTTATATTTATAGCTTTCTCTGTATTTTTTTATGTTCTGCTGCAGTTTTAGACCAAGAGACTCAAAAATTTTTTTGCCCGTTTCTGCATCGGATATTTTAATTTCATTTTCATCCATTATCTTGTATGTTCCCTGACTTATCAGTTTTTTCGTAGTCATATAATAATCAACTGAATTGTCAAGAAGATTTTCCACTACTCTTATTCTAGCATAACCTCTGTTATTTATTAAACGCCTATCCTCATAATCATAAATACTGTTTATTTGATTTTCCATTTTTACTCTGGGAGCATTTATGTATTTTAACTTGCTTTTTACGGCACCAACATCTATTTTTACTATTCTTGTTTCTAATTCCTGAATAATATCACCTACTTCTAAAACCATCATTATTTTGAATTATATCATAAATGTACACAATATAAAATTAGTTCCCATAACTTGTATAGGAACCAATTTTATAAAATATAAGTTTTTATTAATTTTAGTTAAATGGGGTTTAACTAAATAGCTAATTTAATGAGTTGGCAGAACCTAATACGTTGTCTATTTTTCCTTCTACAACTTTTTGTATATAGTCTCTTCCTGCCCCCAGATATTTTCTCGGATCGAATACTTCCGGATGTTCTGCGAATGTTTTCCTTACTGCAGCAGTCATAGCCAATCTAAGATCGGTATCCATGTTTATTTTACATACAGCCATGGAGGAAGCCTTTCTAAGCATATCTACAGGTATTCCCTTTGCATTGGCTATGTTTCCACCGTATTTATTACAGGTGTTGACTGCTTCCGGGTCTACAGCCGAGGCACCGTGAAGTACTATAGGAAAACCAGGCAATTTTTCCTGTACCTGTTCCAGTATATCAAATCTTAAAGCTGGTTTAAAGTTCGGCGGGAATTTAAATGCTCCATGAGATGTTCCTATAGCTATTGCCAGAGAATCAATGCCGGTCCTGTCTACAAAATCTACAGCTTGATCAGGATCAGTATATATATGCTTGTCTGCAGATACATCGTCTTCTACTCCGGCCAAAACTCCAAGTTCTGCTTCAACTACTACTCCATTGGCATGAGCATATTCAACTACCTCTTTTGTCTTTTTTACGTTTTCATCATAGTCAAAATGGGAACCATCAAACATAACAGATGTAAATCCACTTTTTACGCATAATTTTACGGTTTCCAGATCAGGACCATGATCCAGATGAAGAGCTGCATCAATACCGGTTTCATCTATAGCAGCCCTGACCATTGCCTCTATATATGTTGAACCAGCATATTTTATTGCTCCTGATGAACACTGAATAATAACAGCAGAGTTTCTGGCCTTTGCTCCTCTAACAACCCCTTGAAGTATTTCGAGATTGTTGATATTGAAAGCACCTATTGAGTATTTCCCAGCATATGCTTTCTTGAACATCTCCTTTGTAGTAACTAACGCCATTTCTATTCCACCTTTCAAAATTTATTTGACTTGTGAATTGATTTTATCAATTAAACTGTATATAAGTCACAGAAAGGGACTGTACAAGTCCCGCTGGGACTTTGATGTTAATTCCTATAATCTATTATAGTCTATAAGTATGATATTTTCCATAACTTAATTATAAATTATTTTGTAAACTTTGTGAACCTGAGTTTCAGATAAACTAAAACAAATTTTGTACATCCACTTTTTCCATTTCAGGTATGCGGTTTAATATACTTCTTATTATATTTGTAGATATTAAAGACTCTTCTTTATTTTCATATTTTATATACTGGGTTAGTTTTTCAATTTGTTCATCTATATCATCCAATTCATTGTGATTTGTAAATATTGATATGTTTCGCGAGTAATTATCCCAGATTGTTTTAAATTCATTCAAGGATCTTGAAGCATTTTCAAAGGAATTGGATTTTATAGCTGTTTCAATTTTATTATTCGAGTACTCCAGCATATGTGTTTTGTTTTTTAGATAATTTATAGAAAATGTTATACATATTACCATAACTACAAACATAATTATGGAAGCTATGGAACTCCTCATTTTATCACATCCATTTCACTAGATTGTTTTATTGAATTATTTACACTGATAAAAAAATTTCCCTTTTGAATCTACCATGGCTATCAGTACTTCCTCTATAGAATGTACGTTGTTCTTCTTTAGCATGTTTTTTAGCCAGCTTCTGTTTTTATTCAGCGTGTTCAAATTTTTCAAATTTATCTTTCCGTCCAATATCAAAGTTAGAGGAAGTGTATCCTGTGTAGATGGAATTTTCATGTCTTCCTTGGTTGTGGGTGAAAGATTTGTTTTTGGTATTACAGAGATTTTTCCACTTGTCTCAAGAATAGCATATTCCACATCGGATACATTGTAATAACCTTGAAGCCTTAATTCCTCCAGAAGATCATTTAAATTGAATTTCTCCTTTTTCAGTTCTTTAAAGTCTAATTTGCCGTTGCTTATAAGTATGCTCGGTTTGCCGCTTAGAATAAGTCTCATTTTCTCACTCTTAAGCTGTATGAGTGCAAAACAGGTTTGAAGAAATAAAAGAGTAATTATAGGTATTATACCTCTTAATATTGATATTCTGGTATCCTGCATTGGAAGAGATGCAAGTTCGGATATCATTATGGCTATTACGAGTTCAAAAGGTTCCATTTCACCTATCTGTTTTTTCCCCATAAGTCTCATTGAAATTACTACTACTATATAGAGTATAATTGTTCTAAAAAGTACAATAAACACAAAAATCACCTCATGCTTATATTTTGCATTAATAGTAAAAATATAAGCAAAACAAGAACATTTGTAGATTAATATGAAGTATAATATAGAAGTAGTATAAATCCAAGGAGATGAGACGATGAGTGAACTGGAATATCGGGAGCATAATACAATCTGCAATGATTTATATGTAAAAGTAAAAATAAAAGATAGGATACTGAATTTGAAAAAGGGTACAAATTTGTATAAAATATTCAGGGGAAATTATGATGATAATAAACCTGCATTACTTGCAAAGATAAATGGCAAATATTTCGAGTTTACAGATTCATTGAATGAAGGTGGAGTTTTTGAACCTGTTTATTTATCAGATATTATTGGAAACAGGACCTATGAGAGAACCCTTCAATTTGTACTTATAAAAGCTGTATATGATGTATTCGAGGATTGTGAGATTATTATAGAACATTCTCTCGGAAAAGGAATATATGGCGAGATAAATAAAACAAGTCCTCTAAATGAAAAGGACATAATAAAAATAAAAAATAGAATGCAGGAAATAATAGACAGGGATATGCCTATAAATAAAGTAAGGGTTCCAAAAAAAAGGGCACTTTGTATTTTTAGAAAATACAATATGGCAGACAAGGTAAAACTACTTGAACATATAAATACAGATTACGTGGATTTGTATGAGATGGATGGAATATATGATTATTTTTACAGCAGCATGGCATATTCAACAGGAGTTTTGAAACTGTTTGATTTGATATACTATGATTCCGGTTTTATATTGATATACCCGGATAAGGATAATCCTGAAGTTCTGCCTGAATTTGTAGAATACAGAAAGTTAAACAGGATATTTATTGAAACCAAGAAATGGCACAATATATTGGAAGTATCCGATGTGGCTTCTTTAAATGACAAGGTTAGAAATAATGATATATCATATATGATAAGAGTTGCAGAAGCACTCCATGAGAAAAAAATTGCATATATTGCAGATATGATAAGTGAAAGGAAATCTGTCAAGGCAGTATTGATTGCCGGTCCAAGTTCTTCGGGGAAAACCACATTTTCAAGAAGGCTTGCAATACAGATGGGAGTCAATGGATATAAACCACTGCCGATTTCTCTTGATAATTATTTTGTGGAAAGAAAATATACTCCTTTAGATGAAAATGGCAATTATGATTTTGAATCCATATATGCCTTGGATTTAGATTTGTTCAATAAAAATCTTCAAATGCTGATGGATGGAAGAGAAGTACAACTCCCGGAATTTAATTTTAAAAGTGGACATAGGGAATGGTCGGGACAGAAAGTTAAGCTGCCTCAAAATGGCATAATACTCATAGAAGGAATTCATGGATTGAATGAAATTCTTACATCCTCAATACCTGCAGAAAACAAATTCAAAATATATATAAGTGCTCTTACCCAGTTAAATCTTGATAACCATAATAGAATAGCAACTACGGATGTAAGAATAATAAGAAGAATAGTGAGAGACTATATATCAAGAGGGTATAAAGGAGAGGATACACTTAAGATGCGGCCGTCAATAAAAAGAGGCGAGGAAAAAAATATATTCGTATTTCAGGAAAATGCGGATGTAATGTTTAATTCTACGCTGGTATACGAATTATGTGTGCTCAAGAAGTATGCACTGCAGGAACTTAGAAAGATCAGAAAAAGCAGCCCGGTATATTGTGAAGCACTTAGATTGAGAAGCTTCCTGAGCTTTTTCAAAAGTGTGGATGAGGATCTCGTGCCTGATAATTCAATATTGAGAGAATTTATAGGCGGAAGTTGTTTTTATAAATACTAAGGATTAGGAGGAAGCTTTATATGAGACAATATGGAGTCTTTGATATTTTGGGCCCGATCATGATAGGACCTTCAAGTTCCCATACGGCAGGAGCCGCAAGATTGGGTAAAATTGCAAGAATTGTAGCAGCTGGAGATATATCAAGTGTAAAATGCTATCTTCACGGATCTTTTGCCAGGACCTATAGGGGACATGGTACTGACAAGGCATTGACTGCAGGCCTGATTGGAATGAATCCATGGGATGACAACTTGAGAAATTCCATGGAGATTGCAAGAAAACAGAATATTAAAATTGAGTTTCTAGAGACTGATCTGGGAGATGTCCATCCCAATACTGTGAAGTTCATAATCAGCAGTACAAATGGCAGCAAAACTGAAATGGTAGGATCCTCCATAGGCGGCGGAAACATATTGGTAAGTGAAATAAATGGGACCAAGGTGGAGTTCACCGGGAATTATCCCACGCTTATAATAAGTCATTATGATATTCCGGGAATGATTAAGAATGTGTGTGAAGTGCTGTATAAGTATGATATAAATATAGCATTTATGAGGGTTTACAGAACCAGGGGGAAAGGCTCCACAGCTTTTATGGTTCTTGAGCTTGATAATATAATACAAACAGAACTTATAGACGAAATAAGAGGCATTTCCAGAATAAGGGAAGCTGTAGCTATAAATCCTGTACAGGGGGAATCGTGATATGGTTGATTGCGGAAAGGAACTTATAGAACTGTGTAGAAGGAGAAATATTAAAATATGGGAATATGCTATTGAAGATGAAGTGAATTCAACAGGTATCTCTGAACAGGAAATAATACGGAAGATGAAGAGGAATCTGGATGTAATGAAACAATCTTCTGAATATGCGCTCACTCACAGCATAAAGTCAGTAAGCGGTCTTATAGGTGGAGATGCCTGCAGGCTAAATACATATTTGCAGAATTCAAGTTCTCTAACCGGGAATTTTATGATAAAAGTCATGTCCAGGGCATTGTCATGTTCGGAAGTGAATGCTTCCATGGGTAAAATAGTGGCTGCGCCAACAGCAGGGTCCTGTGGGATTCTGCCGGCGGTAATAATAACTGCCGGTGAAAAACTGGAAAAGAATGAAGATGAGCTGGTAAGGGCGCTGTTTACTGCAAGTTGTATAGGTGTCATAATAGCTAAAAATGCCACTCTGGCAGGGGCGGAAGGAGGATGTCAGGCAGAGTGCGGATCGGCAGCTGCAATGGCAGCCGGGGCAGTTGTGGAAATGATGGGAGGGACACCGGAAATGTGCCTTAGTGCGGCGGCCATAGTTATAAAAAATATAATGGGACTCGTGTGTGATCCTGTAGCAGGTCTTGTGGAGATACCTTGTGCAAAGAGGAATGTATCCGGGGCAGTGAATGCAGTTACTGCGGCAGATATGGTAATGGCAGGCGTACACAGCCGTATACCTTTTGATGATGTAGTGTCTGCTATGTATGAGGTCGGAAAATCCATGCCCTGTGAACTAAGGGAAACGGCACTTGGTGGTCTTGCAGTTACCAAAACAGGATTGGAATTGAAAAAAAGAATAGCTGAGAAGAAATAAAACTCAGCTATCTGCCTGCTTTACCTCAAAACCTTCTTCTCTCCATTTTGATTTTGAAAGCTCTGTTTTTTTAGAGTTTTCATTGTTCCTTATCAGAGAATATTGATAAAAGGTGTTTTGGCTGTCCAGTAATTGTTTCCCGCGCTTATCTATATTTGAGTATGTACCGTCCGTATTTAATTTTTTACTCTGTATAGTGTCTTTCAGATATATACTCAGAATTTTTTTGATGTTTTCCTTTATCTCCATATTTTCAATTGGAAATAGAAGTTCAACTCTTCTGTCAAGATTCCTTGTCATCCAATCCGCACTGGACAAATATATGAGTTCCTCGCCATTATTGTAAAAATAGAATATTCTGCTGTGTTCAAGAAATCTCCCAACTATACTTATTACGGTTATATTCTCACTTACGTTGGGAACATTGGGACGAAGACAGCAAATTCCACGTACAACAAGATGAATTTTTACCCCGGCAGAAGATGCCTTATACAGGTTTTGAATTATATTCTTGTCTACCAGTGAATTCATTTTGGCAATTATTTTTGCTGGCTTTCCACTTTTGGCATTTTGGATTTCCTGATCTATGAGATATAAAAATCGTTCTCTTAAATTCAGTGGAGCAATGCACAATTTCTTCAAATCCTTCGGAATGGAATGACCGCTCAACATGTTGAATATTGTAGAAGCATCTTCACCATAATAGGGATTTGAAGATAAAAGCCCTATGTCCGTATACAATTTTGCCGTCACGTCATTATAGTTTCCGGTTCCCATATGTACATATCTCTTTATTCCATTTTTTTCTCTCCTGACTATGAGAAGTAATTTGCAGTGGGTTTTAAGCCCTACAAGTCCATATATGACATGACATCCAGATTCTTCAAGCTGTTTTGCCCAATTTATATTGCTTTCTTCATCAAATCTGGCCTTCAATTCTACAAGAACAGTTACCTGCTTTTTGTTTTCAGCCGCTGAAATCAAGGCTTTTATAATGGGAGAGTCCCCGCTTACCCTGTAGAGAGTCTGCTTTATAGCCAGAACTGAAGGATCAAGTGCAGCCTGCCTTACAAGATTTACTATGGGATCGAAAGATTCATAAGGATGGTGAAGCAGTATATCCCTGTCTGAAATAATTTGGAATATATCATTATTGTCCATGTTTTTTAGAGGATTATAAGGCTTTATAGATTCATAGCATAAGTATTTGTAGTCTTTCATACCTATCAATTCTTTTAAAAAAGTCATATCAAGAGGAGTATTTATCTCATATTCTTGAATTTTTGATATTTCAAGTTCTCTCTCTAAAATATCAACTATATCTTTGTCTATTCCATGCTCTATTTCAAGGCGCACGGCAGCTCCCCATTTACGCTGCTTTATTGATTCCTCTATAGCTTCAAGCAGATCTTCAGCTCCTTCTTCATCAAGAGTCAAATCTGCATTTCTTGTAACTCTGTAACACCCCGAGGCCAATATTTTGGAAGTACCGAACAGCGAAGAAAGATTTTTTTTGATTAAGTCCTCTATCATTATTACATTAAGTCCTGTTTCAGAAGGTATTTCTATTATCCTTTTCAATACGGAAGGTACTTCAACTGTAGCAAAAACTTTTTCCTTGTTTTCTTCTATAATCAATCCTATATTTAAACTTTTATTTAAAATTAAAGGAAATGAAGTACTTTGGTCAATTAAAATAGGAGTAATTACAGGAAATACATTTTTATGATAATAATCCTGAACATAATCAAGTTGTTTTTTATTTAAATCATTTATAGTCAGAAAATTTATATTCTCCTTGCCAAGGGCTATCTTTAAAGACCGATTGTAATAGCTGCATTGTTTATTGACCAATTTGGCTGTGCTTTTGCAAATTTCCTTTAATTGCTGCTTTGGAGTCAGTCCTGATGGATCAGGTTTTGTAAAACCTGCCTTTATCTGGTCTATAAGTGAGCCTACCCTTACCATGAAAAATTCATCTAAATTTGAACTCGTGATTGAAACAAATCTCAGTCTTTCAAAGAGAGGATGTTTTGTATTCCTGCATTCTTCCAAAACTCTTTTATTGAATTCAAGCCAGCTCAATTCTCTATTTATAAAATTTTTTGGATCATTGAAGTTATTCAATTTTGTATACCTCCTGTCAGTATATTGAATTTTAGATAATTGGTTTCACTCCGAGAACTTCTTCAAAGAAGTTGGCTCTCTTGTTGAAATTCCACTCTTCCAGGGATAAGTCATCATTGGAAGCAACGTTGAAGTACAACGTATTGTTACTTTTAGAGAGCTTCAATTCTTCTATTTTCTGAAGATGTGAAGTATCCAGAGCTTCTGCCATTTTTATTATGGCCGATAGAATGGAAACAATCATCTTGTCTTTGTCATTCAATATGAAATAATTGTAGTCATCTTCATCCGGTACCATGGAAGAATGATACTTGGTTATATTTGCAATTATTGAGAGTTCCCTGTATGAAAATCCCATTATATCCTGACAGATTATTATATTGTAGGATTGGTTCTCATGATTTGCTATATCTATAAATCCACCTACATCATGGAGTCTGCTGGATATTTGCAGATACAGACGTTCTCTTTCACCCAATTTATGAATTTTCAGTGTCTGGTCGAATATGGATAAAGAGATTTTCTCCACATAAGTTGCATGGGTCTTGTTTATTCTGTATTTATCACAAATATAAAATATGGAACTTAAAATATCATTTGTAGAAGAAATTTTTCTTGGAAATTTAAATATCTCATCTGATAGATCATATAATACACCCAATCTCAAGGTTATATCAGGTGTATAAATTTTAGGAGATTCTGTCATTTTCAAAAAGTTATTAAATATCAATATGGTTGGTATCAAGAGATCTATTTTCTGTTTGCTTAAACCATATTCAAATACAATTTGATCATTGCTCATTGTTTTGATTTTCTTGTATAGTCTATCGAAATCGTCCTTGGATATAAAGTTTGTTGAAACTGATGTTTTGCCTGCTTTTTTAATGAGTTTTATTATAGTGGACAATTCTCCGCCGAGAGCTATGAAATTTTTGATTTTAAATTCTCCTATATTTGACTTGGCCCAATATAGTTTACTTTCAATATATTGTTCCGTTAATTTGGTAAAATCCGGGGCGGAATATTCAAGTTCATCCAGAGCTTCTTTTACTCTAAGTGAACCTATTTTTACATGTTCTGTGAATTTCAGATTTCCATCATTGAATATAGATGCCTCTACAGAGCCTGTAGATATATTTACTACCAGAGTTGTTTTGGCAGCAAGTGCATCGGTATTTGAGGTTTCATATCGAAGAGCCTTCATAATATAAAATCGTTCTTGTGAAGTATTTATGATTTCTACTTGAATTCCAGTTCTAAGTCTTATCTGCTGTAATATGTATTGTCTGTTTGAAGCCTCCCTGATTCCGCTTGTGGAAACAGCTTTGTAATGTTTTATTTTATAATCTCTCATTATTTGAGAAAACCCTTTTATGTCATCACACGTCTTGTGAATGGTCTCTACGGATATTCTCCCATTTGAAAAGGTATCTTTTCCTATGTTTGTAGGCTTGATTACATCTTCCAGTATTTTTATATTACCGGCGTTGTCTATATCTGCTGTTGCCATCCTCAAATAATTGGAACCTACATCTATTACTGCAACAGTCTGGGTTGGTTTAATATTTTTCATCCTATATCACCTTATATATTTTTTAGTAATATATATAATTATATCCTAATTCTACATTAATATTATTAAGTTAACAATATTTTAACGTTGATTTTTTTTTAATATATGGGTAGAATTTGTATAAAAGCTGATGTTAGGAGTGAATATATGAGCAGACTAGCTGTAATAGATATCGGGTCAAACTCCATGAGAGTAATAATTGTAAAAATTTTAAAAAACAGATCTTATGAAATTATGGATGAACTGAAAGGTACTGTACGTTTGGGCAAGGATATGACGGAAGAGGGAAATCTCAATTCGGATAGAATGGAAGCTGCATTGAAGGTGTTGTCATATTTCAAGCGTCTCTGTGATGCCAATGAAGTTGATGAAATTGTTGCGGTGGCAACGGAAGCCGTTAGAAAAGCTAAAAATCAAACTGAGTTTTTGAATATGGCAAAGGACAGGGTGGGAATTGATATAAGAGTTCTTACGGGAGAAGAGGAAGCATATCATGATTATTTAGGTGTCATAAACAGTATAGATGTAAATTCAGCTCTCCTTATGGATATAGGTGGAAGCAGCACGGAATTTGTGTTTGTTAAGGACAGAAGTATACAGAAAAGTATAAGCATACCTGTTGGGGCCATAAGCCTTACAGACAAGTTTTTATCTTTAAATGGAAACAAGCAGAAGAAGTTAAAGGAACTGGTCAGATATTTGAATGATATGTTTGATTCCATTGGATGGCTGAAGGATGTCAGAGGCATACCGCTGATAGGAATTGGAGGAAGCTTCAGGACTTTAGGCAAGATTCACAGAAATAAATATTCATACCCTTTAAATAACAACCATAATTACTGTATTAGTTCAAAATCTGTTTTTGAGTTATACGACTGTCTCAAATATGTGGACATATCTCAATATAAAAAAATCAAAGGTATTTCCAAGGACAGGGCGGATATATTTTATGGAGCACTTGTATCTATTGTATCCGTAATCAAATATTGTAAATTGAGGGATGTAGCTATAAGTGGAAATGGGCTTCGCCAGGGAATTGTCTATAGAGTGCTTTTGGAGGATTATCCACCTGTGATTCAGAATATATTGGATTTTTCACTTAACAACATAGTAAACAATTTTGATCTCAATAAAGGACATGTAAGACAAGTTTGGAGGCTGTGCAAGAAATTGAGCCAAGATATTTCAGATATGGTTTCCCTATCCGTTCAAGATTATAAAATACTTAAAACAGCGGCATATCTGCATGATTGTGGAATATCAATAGGGTTCGACAGTCACGAGAAATATTCATTTTCCATTATAAAAGATCTGAAGATATATGGAATTACCCATAGGGAGCAGATCATGGCAGCTTTTGTAGTCTCTCACCTTGAAGAATATAAGATAAAAGATTCCCAATACTTTAACAGTATAATCAAGGAGGAGGATATAGTGCTTGTAAATCAGATGTCTGTAATTTTACATATAGCAAAAGGGCTTGACAGGGCTATGGATGGGAACATTATGGATATAAAAACTGACATCGGCAAGGACAGTGTGCTCATTGAGCTTATATCAAAAAAAGAACCATCACTTGAAATAAGCACGGCTTCTAACTGTAAATATGATTTTGAAAATATATTCGGGAAAAAGTTGGTTATAAAATAGATATTATAATAAATGGAAATCTTCTGTCATATAATATATAAATTATGTAATGGGAGATTTTTCATGCTTGATATATGTAATTATTTAAGCCTTCAGTCTGTGGCTTGTATTGCAGAAAAATACAACGTAGGTAAATTGATAAATCATGAGATTAAGGTTGCTTCTTTTGCAGCAGCCATATTTGACGAAACAAGAGAATTGCATAGGCTTACTGATACCTACAGGAATCTTTTGTACTGCAGTTCGCTTATTCATGATTCGGGTTACTTTTTAAATAAGTCAAAACACCATAAGCATACAAGATATATAATTTTATCGGAGTCAATATTGGACAACATTCCTGATTGCTTGAGAAAATATCTGGCAATAGTTGCATCAAGCCATAGAAAAAAAATAGACAAAAGTATAAATTTTTATAGTGAAAGCATGCAATATAAATTAAAAGTTTTAATATCCATACTTCGAATTTCAGATTCACTTGATCATACTCATAAGTTGGGAAATACTCTTGAAAATATTACTCTTGGGGACAAATATCTTACGTTGCATATAAATAGTGATGATTTTCAAAAAACTCTTGTAAAATTTGACATAAAAAGTCAGCTGTTCAATGATATTTTCAAGGTAAGGCCGAGATTGGAAATGGAAACAAGGTGATTTGAGTGTCCCATAGAAAGATAATACAAGATTATTACTGTGATATAAACAATTTGGCAGATCTTTTGTCCAAATTGACTAATTCCTATAGATTACTTATTGGCGGGGCTAGTGAGTTGAATACAATAGCACTAGCTCATAAGAAGGATGTAAAATCTGCTATAGACAGGGTGAATAAGATTGGAAATACTATTGATGATATAATAAAGGTTCTTGACAAATCTACAGGTTGCTATATGAATTATTGTGAACTTCGTTCAGAACTCATACAGGGCAAGGTGAAAATGGAGTATATTGAAAATGAAATAGATGAAGAGTTGTTTATTGACAATTTGGATGAAATAGATGAGAATGATGATAAAGAATAGGTGGGAGATATTATCCACACCTATTAAAGTTTTTTAAATCTATGGGTACATATCATTAGATAGGAAAGAACTATTACTAACAATACTGCAAAATTGATGTGGACTGGATTCCTGATTGTAATCAAACAAAATAAAGCTACAAACATACCTGAGAGAGTTATTGGTATACCGAAATATTTACCATCAAATTCAGTTATGTTGTATCTTGCCAGTCTATATGCTCCACATAGAGGAAACAAAAGAACCATGATGTAACCAAGTATTCCTAAAATAGAAAAATTATAAACATTAAATATTAAAACTGAAGGTGCAACTCCGAAGGATACCAAATCTGCAAGAGAATCCAATTCTTTCCCCAATTCACTGGAGGCGTTTAAATATCTAGCTACTCTTCCATCGTATCTATCTGCAACACAAGCAAATAAAATAAAAAGTCCGGCTAATTTGTAGTCTTCTTGAAAAGACATCATCAGAGACATTATACCACAGCCAAGATTTGCAAGAGTAAAAGCATTAGGTACAGTGCTCCTAGCCATTTTAGCCATTATTATCACTCCCTATAAACAAAATTCTGAAAATAAAAAAATATAAAAACATATCTTTTATCTATTATACTCTATTTCCGTGACAAGAGTAAACTTAGTAATATAAACTTTCTGTTAAATTAAGGCTGCAGGGATAATTTTATTTTCATATAAATTAGTATTATTTAATTAGAAATACCTTATAATAAATATAAGATATATTAAATTTGTTATGGAAAGTAGTTGTTGTTTATGAGAAACAATATGAATGACAAAATAAAAAGTATTATAAATTATGTATTATTTGGAATATTTGTAATAGCATTGGCGTTCGTAATAGTAAAGTATGGAAAATATTTAAGGCATATAAGAATTCACAGCTTTATACGCTATATAAAAAGTTATGGAAGTCTTTCTGCACTTATATTCATAATTATATATGTGTTCAAGCCGGTTCTCTTTATAGTTCCATCCTCTGTAATGTCAATCATAGCAGGAAGTATATATGGGCCTTACATAGCTACAATTCTAAGCATGATAGGGTGTTTTGGATCTGCTACTGTAGCATTTTCTCTGGCAAAGTTCTTTGGAAGATCATTTGTAGACAAAATACTCAGGGGGAAAGCAATGGATTTGGATAAGAACATAGAAAAATATGGCTTTAGGATAATGACGGTAATGAGATTGTC
The DNA here is from genome assembly GCF_022482905.1 of Clostridium sp. Taxonomy (NCBI): domain Bacteria; kingdom Bacillati; phylum Bacillota; class Clostridia; order Eubacteriales; family Clostridiaceae; genus Clostridium; species Clostridium sp. Next base: position 2,718,851 of record NZ_JAKVOI010000001.1, on the reverse strand, counting down.
ATTCGTTTTCCCTTTTGACGGATTGAGTTATGCTGCAGGACTTAGCAAAATGAAATATAAAGACTTTATTTTTGGAACTCTTGTTGGAATACTGCCTGAAATGATTACATATTCATTTATGGGTACAAACATAATAAAGCCATTTTCGGTAAAATTTTTTATTCCCATATTATTTTTGGCAGCTGTGGTGATTATTACAATAACTCTAAAAAAAAGGACAAAAAATATCCAGTAATTTATATGTAAGAAAATCCTGATACAGCACATAATATACGTGAAAATAAAATTCACGAGGTGATTTGTAATGAAGATAAGGGATATAATGACGCAATCTGTAGTTAGTCTGAATGTCAACGATACTATAGAAAGAGCTGCCGAACTTATGGAACAATACAATATAGGGTCGGTACCTGTATGTGAAGGAAACAAGGTAGTTGGAATGATAACTGATAGGGATATTGCCATCAGATCTTCCTCACAGGGGCAGAATTCAAAAACAAAAGTTGTAAGAGATGTGATGTCCTCCAATCCTGTAACTGCATCACCGGATATGGATGTGTGTGAAGTATCAAGAATAATGAGTGAAAGACAGATAAGAAGAATTCCTATTGTTGAAAATGACAATCTGGTAGGAATAGTGGCTTTGGGAGATCTGGCCGTAGATCCTAAATTAGAACACGAAGCGGAAGGAGCACTTTCTAGTATTTCAGAAACTTCCGGATCTGCATTTTAATTCACTTGAATTAAAATAAATTAATCTGACAGGAAAATAAATCCACAAGATATTTTTACTGATCTTGTGGATTTGTTGTATGTGGTGATATAATATAATAGTTGACTTTAGGTATGAAGTTTATTTGGAAGTAGGGAATTTACTATGAATAAAGTAAGATTTATTTATAATCCGTATGCAGGTGAAAATACTATAATTTCCCATTTGGATGAGGTAATCAGGATTCATCAACAGTACAACTGTCAGATAGTACCTTTCAGAATAGGGGACAACTGTGAACTTGAGAAAGCTTTTTCGGATATGGATGAGAATTATAAATATGTGCTTGTAGCAGGTGGGGATGGTACGGTAGACAATGCGGTAAATTGTTTAAAAAAGCAGGACATTGATATTCCCATAGGAATTCTGCCTGTTGGAACTGCCAACGATTTTGCAAAGTTTATAGGTATGCCTCAAAAAATAAGTCTTGCTTGTAAGCAGATACTGGAAAGTAAACCTGTAAGTGTAGATATAGGAAAAGTAAACGACAAGTATTTTATAAATGTTGCCAGTACAGGTCTTTTTACAGATGTTTCACAAAAGACTGATATAAATTTGAAAAACACGATGGGAAAGCTTGCCTATTATGTCAAGGGAATGGAACAGCTTGCAAATTTGAGAAAGCTGAAAGTAAAGGTTAAGTCTGAAAATGCTGTATTTGACGGAAACATGTATTTGATACTTGTATTCAACGGCAAGACTGCAGGAAATCTTAATCTTGCCTATAAGGCAGAAGTAGACGATGGACTACTTGATGTCATTATAGTAAAGGCATCCATGATAAAGGATATCATAACCCTCTTTATAAAGATGCTAAGAGGGGATCACCTGGAAAATACTGCAGGACTTATATATTTCAAGGCGAATAGAATAGAAATAGAATGTAATGAAGATATAGTAACTGATATAGATGGAGAAAGAGGGCCTGATTTTCCGCTTGTTATAGAGTGTATCAAGGGTGGCCTTCAAGTTCTTGGAGTAAAATTATCTTCGGATTAGCTAAAAAATAGTAATATAAATTGACCTCAAATAGTAAATATAAATATAGCAATACAGGATGAGGTTTGGTTATGTTGTACGATATTTATATTTTTGGTTTGTTTTTTATTATTTTGGTTTTACTTTATTCAGTTTATTTTATAAGATTTTCTCCCAACAAGATTAAAATAATAGGGACTGTGGCTGTTGCCATCTTATTGATTAGATATATATGTGCCCTTGTAATGCTTTTAACGCACAGCATGGTATACTTATATGCCCTGAAAATACCGTATTTTGTTGATTTCCTTGGAATCTCAATACTCATATTTATTTTATTTTATGTATTTATACGAAGAAACTATATAAATTTCAATTATGTATTTTTGTTTTCTATTATTGCAGCAGTAATTTATATAATTCAAATGTATAAATCTGATGTAGTTGTCCGGGGAATGGATAATTTCGGATATACCATGCTTTTAAAGGGAAGTATGCCGACATATTGGATATACATAATTTTTATTACAGTCATGTTATTTTTGTCTATTATATTTTCAAGGAAGCCAAATGTAAATAGCAAGGGACTTTATATGCTTGTGTTTTCAGCGGCTGTAACCATAGTTGAAAATATAGGCCTTGTGATTGATAAAGGATTTTTCCCTGCAAATATATTTGGAGATCTGTTGTTTATAATCACATTTATATATGCACTTTCAAAATTGAGGAAGTAATATTTCAGAGTTTCCCTTTTGAAGGTGCTTCCGGTACAAGGCAGTCGTGTCCTTTGCCTATTAAATCTTTTCTACCGGCATCAATTAAGGCCTTTCTTACCAATTTATAATTTCTAGGAATTGAAAATTGCAGAAGAGCTCTCTGCATATTTTTTTCACCCTGTTTTACGGGAACGTAGACTTTTTCACCTGTGATAGGATTTATGCCTGTATAGTACATTGTTGTAGACAGACTTCCCGGTGTAGGGTAAAAGTCCTGTACCTGCTCCGGAGTATAGCCCATATGTTTTATGTACTGAGCTAGTTCTATTGCTGCATTCAAATCACTTCCAGGATGGCTGGACATGAGATATGGAACGAGATATTGTTTTTTACCAAGTTTTCTGTTTAGAGAATTATATTTTTTTACAAACTTTTCGTATACCTCCATATCAGGTTTTCCCATTTGCTGTAGCACCCTGTTGCTTATATGCTCAGGTGCAACTTTAAGCTGTCCGCTTACATGATATTTGCACAGTTCTTCAAAGAACTCATTGTTGTTCTTGTCATACATCAAGTAGTCATATCTTATTCCGGAACGTATGAATACCTTTTTAACATTTGGAATTTTCCTTATCTTTTTAAGCAGATTAACATATTCGCTGTGATCTATTATCAGATTTTTACAGGGAGTCGGGAAAAGGCACTGCCTGTTTCTGCAGGCTCCTTTAACTTCCTGTATTCTGCATGCCTTGTGTCTGAAGTTTGCCGTGGGACCTCCCACGTCATGAATATATCCTTTGAAATCTTTCAGTGTGGTTAAAAGTTCCGCTTCCTCCAGTATGGATTTCTGGCTTCTATTCTGTATTATTCTTCCCTGATGGAAAGTAAGGGCGCAAAATGAACAGCCGCCGTAGCACCCGCGGTGACTTGTTATGGAAAATTGTACTTCTTTTATGGCCGGAATTCCACCCATGTCTTTGTATATAGGATGATAGGTTCTTGTATAGGGCAGGTTGTATACTATATCCATTTCGTCCTGGGTGAGTGGAAATTGAGGAGGATTTTGAACTATATATCTATCACCATGTTTCTGAATCACAGGCTTTCCGCTTATAGCATCCTGTTCAAGATATTCCAGCCGGTAACTTTCCCCATAGGCTGTCTTGCTTTCACAGGCCTTTTCGAAAGAAGGTACTTCCACCAGATTACCTGGCTCCGGTCTGTTGCTGGAACAGTAAACCGTACCCCTCACATCCGTCATATGGTGTATATCCATTCCGTATTTTAGTAAATTTGCAATCTGAATTATTGCTTTTTCACCCATGCCGTATATCAGAAGATCGGCTTTAGCATCAAGAAGTATGCTCCTCCTTATTTTGTCGCTCCAGTAGTCATAATGTGCGAATCTTCTCAGACTTGCTTCTATTCCGCCTATTATTATGGGAACATCCTTATATGCTTCCCTGGCACGATTGGAATATACTATTACAGCCCTGTCCGGTCTGAAGCCTGATTTTCCCCCGGGAGAATACAGATCATTGTGCCTTTTCTTCTTGGCGGCGGTGTAGTGATTTACCATGGAATCAATGTTGCCGGAGTTTATCAAAAAGCCAAGTTTAGGTTTCCCGAGTTTTCTGAAATCGCTTGTATTTCGCCAGTTGGGCTGTGGTATTATGCCTATCCTGAAGCCTTCTCTTTCAAGTACCCTGGATATTATTGCACTGCCAAAAGAAGGATGGTCCACATAGGCATCACCCGTTATAAGTATAAAATCAAGCTGATCTATATTGTCTGATTCCATGTCTTTTCTACTTATAGGTAAAAATTTATTGTTTAATTTCATCTGGATCTCCCTTTTTAATAAAATAGAAACTATAATATATCATAGTATAGCATATTTGATTGATGTTTTTAAATATTATGATTTGGGAGAGATGTATATGAATTTAAATATAATACAGGGGAAAAATGTCTATAGTATAAGATGCAGCCCTCAAAAAACCATAATGGAGAATTTGATAGACGGTGGTATGAAAGTTTCGGCACCCTGCGGCGGACGTGGAACATGCGGGAAATGCAGAGTCAAACTTGTAGAAGGAAATGTCAGTCAGAAAAGCGATTGTGCATATGTTGGCAATAATGAATATCTGGCATGCCAGACCTGCTGTCAAAGTGACTGTACAATAGAACTGTCTAGGGTTGAAGACAGAGACTTTTCAATACTGAAGGATTTTATATCAAATGAAGTCGAGGTCAATTCAGAGTTCAGAAAAGTAAAAGTAAACGTGGAGACAGATGGTTTTACTGAAAGAAGTCTGGCGGAACATATAAGCTCAATGCTTGGTTCAGAATTCAAATTTACTTTAAAAGCTCTTAGAAAGTTGTCTACTGTCATAAATGAGAGTTCAATCAAGCAAAATAAATACTGTCTTTATGGAGTCAAAGAGATTTATATTCTCTGTTTTGGAAATAAGGTTGTGGATGTATTTAAAACAGAGCCTGAAGCAGATGTGTTTGGAATTGCTGTAGATGTAGGTACTACAACTATAGCAATGAGTATGGTTGATATACTTTCAGGAAGAATATTGGGTTCTGTATCCATGACGAATTCCCAGAGACAATTTGGAGCAGATGTACTGTCAAGAATTCAGTACAGTATGGAAAAAAGCATGGATATTATAAGTATGGCAGTAAAAGATGATATAACGGAAGGTATTGAAAAATTACTGACATCATCTGGAGTAAACAGCACGAATGTATATGAAGTTGCCATTTCAGGAAATAATATAATGCAGCATCTGCTTATGGGTCTTTTTTGCGATTGCATGTCACTTTATCCGTTTAAAAGCATCACAAATGATATTGTGGAAGTGAGTTTCAACGAGCTGTTCAAAAAAAGACTGCTGAACTGCAGGGTCAGTATTCTGCCATCCATATCAAGCTATGTAGGGGCAGACATACTTGCTGGAATGATAGCCTGTAATTGCTGCGATTCGGATAACATTTCAATGCTTGTAGATATAGGTACAAATGGTGAAATGGTGCTTGGAAACAAGGATAGAGGGCTCTGCATTTCTACTGCTGCCGGGCCTGCTTTTGAAGGTGCAAGTATAGAATGTGGGGTTGGGAGCGTGAATGGAGCTATTTCATCAGTGAAAATAAATAAAAGTTCAAAAGAAGGAGAAAATAAATATGAAATAGATTATGAAACTATAGGCAATGATACACCTGTTGGAATATGCGGTTCTGGAATTATAGACATAACAGCGGAACTTGTGAAAAATGGGATAATAGATATTACGGGAAAATTTTACGGAGATAATTGCAAAATTAATTTTATCACCATAGCATCCGACATAAACTTTACACAGAAGGATATAAGAGAAATTCAAACGGCCAAATCTGCCATAAGGTCAGGTATGGAAATTCTCATAAAAAAATTCGGATGCAGTTATGATGAAATAGATAAAGTTTATATAGCGGGAGGCTTTGGAAGCAAAATCAATTTAAAAAATGCCGTTATTATTGGACTCATTCCGGAAAGACTGGAGGATAAAATTGAACTTGTGGGAAATAGTTCTCTTTCAGGAACGGTGGAATATCTGATAAATAAAAACACTAAAAGTGAAATGGAGCATATAATGAATACCATAGAAAGCATTGATATATCTATGGATGATGAATTTAACACCCAATTTATGAATAATATGTTTTTTTAAATATGATGCAGGGGAAAATTATATTTTTAGGGTTGTATTTTAACGCATATGTAATATAATTATTATAGGAAACTTGGATTTGTACCAAATATATTTTTAGGTGGTGTATATTAAATGGATATTGGCCCTTATGGAGGCCGGTGCGGTCTTAAACAAAAAATAGAATATTTGATATACGGAAAAATATTATTTGGCAGCTGCATTTTAATACCAATCCTATAAATTTCGATCTCATAATATTTCTCTGTATATCTAAAGGAGGAATATTTATGAAAAGATTATCCAGCTTTTTTCTAAGCAAAATTCTTCATAAAAAAGTCTACAATGAGCTGAATGAGTTTGTAGGCAGACTATGGGATATCTATGTATCCACAGACCTCGGAATGCCAAGAGCTATAGCATATCAGATAAAAAACGGCTCGGAAATATCTAATTGTGAATTCAAGCATATAAATTTTTATGAAAATGAAGACAGGATAGTAATCAAATGTGAAGGTATAAGGGATATCATGCTTCAAAAGTATTCATATCTTCTTTCAAAGCATCTTCTTGACAAACAGATAGTGGATATAAACGGTAAAGAACTTGTAAGGGTAAATGATCTTAGAATTACGGAAATGGCGGGAGAATATAGGGTTGTAGCCGTAGATACGGGAGTGCTTGCACTTGGCAGAAGACTGGGAGTGGAGAAATTTATAAAGAGATTATGTGAAAAATTCAATAAGAGAATAGAAGACAGTCTTATAGTATGGGATAATGTGGAGTCACTTGAGATGGTAAGCAAGAATCTAAAACTTTCTGTTCCATATAAGAAACTGTCCAAACTTCACCCTGCAGATCTGGCAGATATAGTTGAAGACATGGATGTGAATTACAGAAAGAAGGTTTTCGAGAGTCTTGACAAGGATCTTGCCGCAGATACACTGGAGGAAATAGAACCGGATATGCAGGTGGATATTTTTCAAAATCTGAGTCAGATGAAAAAAAGTGAAGTTTTACAGAATATGCCGAATGATGAAATTGCCGATATGCTTTATGAGGTTGATGAGGAAACGGCAGATAAAATACTTCTCAATATGAAAAAAGAGGATGCGGATGAGGTTAAGTCGCTTATGAACTATAAGGAAGAAACTGTAGGAAGCATCATGAATACGGATTTTATATCCTTCAACATAAATATAAGAGTTGATGAAACTATAGATATTTTAAGAAAAATGAATCCTGATGATGAAGTTTCCAATTATATCTATGTAACTGATTTTGAGAACAAGATTCAGGGAGTTGTATCATTGAAGGAATTGTTATTGTCGGACTCAGAAAGCAAGTTAAAAGATATAATGGAATCAAAGGTAGAGAAAGTCAGACATAAGGATAATATAGATGAAGCCATAGAAATTTGTACAAAGTATAATCTGCTGTCGCTTCCTGTAGTAGATGATAATGACAGATTATGCGGTATAGTTATAATGAACGATATAGTGACAGAAATACTTGTACCAAGCTGGAGAAAAAAACTAAAAAAGGTGGTATAAAGGAGTTAATGCAATAATGAAAAATAGAGGAGGACTGCTCCTTGTATGTACTATAATTTTATCAGGTATTATGGCAGCTGCAGTGTTGAATGATGCAGGTGCCATAACTGTTTTTTCTATTTTGGGGTCGAGATATGGATATTCCATAGTGTGGGAACTGGCTGTTACAGGAATATTTTTTGTACTTATCCAGGAAATGATATCCAGAATAGCTGTAGTTACAGGAAAAGGATTATCTGATCTTATAAGGGAAAAGTTTGGAGTCAAATGGACTTTTATTGCTATGATTATATTCCTGGCGGCAAATATTTGTTCGGCTGCCGCGAATTTTTCAGGTATTGCCCTGGCTTTAGTTGTATTTAACATAAGCAGATACATATCAATTCCCTGTGCTGCAATTGTAATAGGGCTTGTATTTGCCAGGAATAATTGTAAATTGACAAGAAAAGTGTTTATTGTGCTGCAAATAGTTCTCCTTTTTTATATAGCACTGGTACTTGTAGTAAAGCCGGATATGAGTTATATAGCTTTTAGGGCATTGAATCCTGGAATTAAATTCCAAACCACGTATTTTATTTTGCTTCTGGCTGTTGTAGGGGTGTTAACTGCTCCCTACATCCAATTTTACATACAGTCTTCAATAGTGGAAAAATCAATACCTGTAAAAAAATATGGATATCAAAAAATAGCCATATGTATAGAAAGTATGGCTGTTGTAATTATAGATTTTTTCATAATTGCAGGAGCTTTCGAAGTACTTGGAAAGAGTGGTATCGCTGCAGACAGTGTAATTAATATGTCCGCAATTTTTATACCTCTTTCAAATAGACCATATATTATATATACGGCAATAATGTTTTCAGTGTCTGTTTTAGCCTGTTTTATAATACCTTCATGTACGGCATTTTCAATATGCCAGTCTTTTGGATTTGAAAGCGGAGAAGACAACAAAATAAAAGATGTACCTGTATTTTCTGGTATTTTTTTATTCGTTATAATATTGGGTTCACTTGTTGCCGTTGTGTCCCGCTGTAATTTTTTTGATACCATAGTAGTCACCCAGGCCGTAGTCGGAGTTCTATCTTCTGCTATACTTGTTTTTATAATTAAAATTGCAAATGACCCAGAAATAATGGAGGACAGGGTGAATCGCGGTTTTCAGAATTTTGTACTGTATGTTTTCATTTTATTTTCGCAGGGTGTTTTTTTAATTGTCCTTTTAAAATTGTTTACTTGATTATGTATTTTTTTATGCCATATGCACACCATATAAGTATATTACATGTGAAGTCAGTTTTATTTATATTGAATGTGAGGTGCATATTTGTATGGCAAAAAAAATACTGAGATTCAAAAGGGAAGTGATACTTGCTCTCGCAATTATTGTCACATATATGGGAAGTTCTATGTTCATAGCACCCTACAATAATGCAGTAAAAGCAATAGCATATTACTATGGATCAAAGGGCAGTGCCGTGGCCAGGATACAGACAAAACTGAAGAACTGGGGATATTATAATGGAAGTATAGACAGTGTATATGGATATCAGACTTTTACTGCAGTGAAGTATTTTCAATCCAAAAATGGGCTTAAAGCTGATGGGGTAGCAGGAGATGCTACTTTGAAGGCTCTCGGTATAAATACAGGATCATCCTCTCAAAACGCATCCACAAATAGTCAGGACGAACTGCTTCTTGCAAGGCTCATAAATGGGGAAGCAAGAGGAGAACCTTATGAGGGTCAAGTTGCAGTTGGTTCAGTCGTACTCAATAGAACAAGGGATTCCAAATTCCCATCTACGGTGGCAGGGGTAATATACCAGCCAGGAGCTTTTACAGCCATAGTTGACGGCCAGATACATGCAAATCTGGAGCAGAGCTCCATAAATGCTGCAAGGGATGCATTGAATGGCTGGGATCCGTCCGGAGGGGCCATCTATTACTTTAACCCTGCAACAGCAACCAGTTCATGGATATGGTCAAGACCACTTATAAAGGTTATCGGCAAGCATAGATTCTGCAGATAAATTTAAAAATTTATTGACAAAAATGCAGTTAGATGTATAATATATAGTGTAAATATAAAATACTATGAAACTGAAAAGACATTGAAAAAGGAAAGTAATTTGAAGGCAAATTTTTAAGAGAGGAAATTTTATGCTGGGAGATTTCTAAATTTACTTTAAATGAAGTGCCCTTTTGAGTCGTGTACTGAAATAACAGTAGGCTGCATCGGGTTCACCCGTTATAGTGATTGAGCATTAACAAGGTGCTTGATTAAGTTGGGACTATTTGTCCAATGAGAGTGGAACCGCGGAGTTTGAGCTTCGTCTCTATATGAATGTCATAGAGATGAAGCTTTTTGATATGCTGAAAATCTATTTTAAAATATTAATTTTTATATTAGGAGGACTATAAATGATATTTGAAAATGCTATAGACTTGATTGGAAGTACGCCATTATTGAAATTAAATAATCTCAAAATAGAAGGGGCAGCAGATGTGTATCTAAAGCTTGAGAAGTTCAATCCCGGTGGAAGCATAAAGGACAGAGCCGCACTTGGAATGATTGAAAGAGCTGAAAGGGAAAACTTGTTGAAAAAAGGTGATACCATAGTTGAGCCTACAAGCGGGAATACCGGTATAGCTCTTGCCATGATAGGAAAATTGAAGGGATATAAAGTTATAATAGTAATGCCTGAGACCATGAGTATTGAAAGAAGAAATACCATAAAGGCCTATGGCGCAGAGTTGGTTCTCACTGATGGAACAAAGGGAATGAAAGGTGCCATAGAGAAAGCTTATGAGATAGCAAAGGATAAGCCAGGATTCTATATACCACAGCAATTTGTAAATATTGCCAATCCACAGAAACATTATGAAACAACTGCAGAAGAAATACTTAAGGATCTTGATAAGGTGGATGCATTTGTTGCAGGTGTTGGAACTGGTGGTACAGTTATAGGAGTAGGAGAGAATTTAAAAAAACATGACAAAAATATAGAAGTAATATCAGTTGAACCGGCAAATTCGCCAGTGCTTTCCGGAGGGCAGACAGGACCGCATAAAATACAGGGAATCGGAGCAGGTTTTGTACCTGATATATATAAGCCTGAATTAATTGATAAAATAATAACTGTAACCGATGAAGATGCCTTCAAGTATGCAAGAATTGTGGCAAAAGAAGAAGGAATTCTGGTAGGAATATCTTCCGGAGCCAATGTATATGCTGCACTGCAGGTAGCCAAGGAACTTGGAAGTGGAAAAGCTGTAGTTACAGTAGCACCTGATGGAGGAGAAAAATATCTATCAATGGGATTATATAGTTAAAGCTTTAACCTAGTGTGAGTTGTAAAGCTAGATTTTAATATCTATCCGGGACTCGGGTTAATTATGAGCGGCTTAAAGCCCGGATAGTATTAATCAATCATTTGAATTTTAAGATTGAATGAAGGGAAGATTTGATTATGAATTTTTTTAAAATTTTGAAATATGACATAAAAAATGCTATGAAAAATGATCCTGCAGCTAGAAACTCACTTGAAGTATTTTTATTGTATCCATGTATCCATGCATTAATACATTATAGAATAGCTCATTTTTTCTACAATAAAAAAATGTTTTTTATTGCAAGGGCAATATCTCAGCTTTCAAGGTTCTTTACCGGAATAGAAATACATCCTGGAGCAAAAATAGGAAAGGGACTTTTTATAGATCATGGCATGGGTGTTGTAATAGGAGAGACGGCTGAGGTCGGAGATAATGTTACCTTATATCATGGAGTAACTCTTGGTGGAACAGGCAAGGAAACTGGTAAAAGGCATCCTACTGTTGGAAACAATGTCTTTATTGGAAGTGGCGCAAAATTACTGGGACCAATAGTTGTGGGTGACAGAGTCAAAATAGGTGCCAATGCAGTTGTACTTGAAGATATTCCATCGGATTGTACGGCAGTTGGTGTACCTGTGAGAATAATATATAGAAAAAGATGCGAAGTTATAGAGATAAATGACTATGCAGGAAAGAGAAAAAAGATATATAATGAGATGATGATATAGTTTTTCTTTAAAGTAGGTGAATATATGACCGTAAGGGATTCCATCGTTGACTATTGTAATAGTATAGGACTGGATACAGTTGGATTTATTGAATGCAGAATATTCTATGAACTGTATGATTATTTTCATTATAGAAATTTAAAGTTGATAAGTAATGAATTTGAAGAAAAAGATGAAAAAAAGAGGATTGATCCTTGTATATATATGAAAGGGGGAAAGACAATAATATCTGTTGCCTTTCCCTATTTATTTCCGAAAATATATAAAAGTGATATAGGCTTTTCATTCTATACCATGGGGGAGGACTATCATGGCGTTGTACTTAAATATTTGAACATGATATGTTCTTTTATAGAAAGTATCGGCGGAAGAGCAGTGGCTCTTGTAGACAGCAATGCTCTTCCTGAAAGGTACATAGCTAAACTGGCCGGTATCGGATTTATAGGAAAAAATAATACACTTATTACTCCAAAGTATGGTTCTTATGTGTTTCTTGGTGAAGTAATAACTGATATTGATATTGATGCTGATGTTGATAATATTTTAAATTGTGGATGTGGGAGCTGTGATTTGTGTTTGAAGGCTTGTCCTACTAAAGCTATAAGCAGAAACAATTATAATATATGTATGTCGTATATAACTCAGAAAAAAAGTATTGATGATGAATGGTTTTTTAAATTTCAGGGAAGATTATTTGGATGTGATGTATGTCAGAATGTATGTCCATATAACAAAAATATGCATTTTTCACATATACCTGAATTTAAGCCCTTTGATTTTATGGAACACATAAATTTAAATGAAATTATAAATATGGACAATAAAATATTCAGACAGAAATATGGAAGGACATCCTGCGGCTGGAGAGGGAAGAATATTATTATTAGAAATGGATTGATAAATGCGTTTACTCTGAGTAAAGAGATAGAAATTAAAAATATGAGGTCGCCTTATGTAAAATATTATTACGATAGACTTTTACAGCTTTTCAACTTATAATTTAATATAGGTGTTGAATTTTATAAGGGTTTATTGAGGAAAGGTGGCTTCATTATGATTTCTCCATTTATGGTAAAATTAATAGGATGTCTTCCACAAAGATTTCTGGGATTTGCATCGAAAAAAATACTCAATGGATATTTAAAAAAATATGCTGATATAACTACAATAGGTATAGAAAATTTGAATGATGTAAAAAGGCCTATATTGTTCCTATGCAACCATCTTAGTAATTCAGATGCGCTGGTGCTTGGAGAAGTGCTCAAACATGAGAATCCGATCTTTGTTGCAGGTATGAAATTGAACAATAATTCTTTAACCAAATTGGGAATGAGTATGGCACGGACTATAGTTATAAAACCAAATTCAGCTGATAAAAAGGCAATATCAAGTACGGTGGAAGCCCTGAAAAGTGGTGAAAATGTGCTTATATTTCCAGAGGGAACCAGGAGTAGAACAGCGTCTTTGAACAAGGGAAAGAGGGGATTGGTGTTAATACAGAAATTGACCGGTGCATCAGTAGTTCCCGTAGGAATATACGGCACAGAAAAGTTTTTGCCTATAAGTGACAAGGATATGGCGCTTGAGAAGTTTCACCCTGCTAAAATTACAGTCAATATAGGAAGGTATACTGAAATACCGGAAAGAAACAAAAATGAAGGAAAACATGCATATGAAGAGAGGGCAACTGATTTCTTGATGTATGAGATAGCAAAACTTCTACCAGAGAAATATAGAGGCATATATAGCTTTAATGAAGGTGGCAAAAATGATAAGTAAAAATGTAGAAAAAATACTTGAAATACTGGGGGAAACCTATCCCGAGGCAAAATGTGCACTTGAGTTCAATTCACCTTACGAATTGCTGGTTTCAACCATATTGTCCGCCCAGTGCACCGATGTCAGGGTGAACAAGGTTACAGATGAGTTATACAAGGAATTCAATACTCCGGAGAAAATGATTACACTTACGGAATCGGAACTTGCGGAGAAAATCAGAAGCTGTGGATTCTATAGAAACAAAAGTAAAAATATACTTGCGGCCAGCAGGGCAATTATAGAAGATTATGGCGGGAAAGTACCGGATACTATGGATGAACTTATAAAACTCCCTGGAGTCGGAAGGAAGACTGCGGATGTGGTTCTGTCCAACGCCTTTGGGGTTCCAGCCATTGCAGTAGATACCCATGTGTTCAGGGTATCAAACAGACTTGGCATTGGCAGGGGGAAGACACCGCTTAAAGTTGAAGAGGAACTCATGAAAAATATACCCAGGGACAAATGGAGTATTTCCCATCATTATCTTATATGGCATGGAAGACGTATATGCAAATCGAGGAAACCGGATTGTGATCACTGTCCGGTGGCACCTTATTGCGAATACTTTAATGGAGAAAGGGATAAGGACTGATTTAGTCCTTATCCCTTTTCCCTGCAAGTGTTCTTCTTAAAAAGTCAAGAGCAGATACAGCTGCCCTGTTCCTTACCCTGTTTCTTTCTCCTGAAATATGAAGTTCTTTTACAAATAATTTCCCTTTTATATAAAGACCTACATATACGAGGCCAACTGGTTTTTCAGAAGTTCCTCCGTCCGGTCCTGCTATTCCCGTCGTAGATAATCCTATGTCGGTATTTGAAGTCCTGGCTATGCCCTCGGCCATTTGTTTTGCTGTCTGTTCGCTTACAGCTCCAAAATTATCAAGTGTTTCCTTTTTTACATGTAATCTGTACATTTTTGCTCTGTTGCTGTAGGTTATGGCTCCGTCTAAAAATACTGAAGATATACCGGTACAATTTATCAGCTTTGCAGCCACAAGCCCGCCTGTACAGGATTCTGCCGTGGATATGGTAAGATTATTCTCAATCAAAAGATGTGATACTACCTCCTCCATTGAAGTTTCTCCATATCCATATATATTTTCACCAAAAGCTCTTTCTACTTTTTCTCTGAGAGGTTTTATAAGATTTAATGCATCAGTTTCTGTATCTGCCCTGGCCGTTATTCTAAGCGTTACATCATTGTCCTTGGCATAAGGGGCTATTGTAGGGTTTTTACTATTGTCTATTAGATTTCTTATTCTTTCGGCCATCTCACCTTCACCAATTCCATATATCCTTAAAACTTCCGATTTGATAATTCCATCCTGATAGTTCTTCAGAAAAGGGAGTACATAATTTAGAAACATTGGATGTATTTCTCTTGGAGGTCCGGGTAAAACTATAAGTATTTTCCCTTTTTCATTTATAATGCATCCAGGCGCGGTTCCGTGATCATTTTTAAGTATGATGCAGTCCTCCGGGAAGTATGCCTGTTTTAGATTGTTTCCTTTGAGATAGGATCTTCCCATTGCCTCAAAATAGTTTTTCAACTTATCAACAGTGTAATCGTCAAGAATCATCTTTTTATTGAAATACTTGGCCCCAATTTCCTTTGTGAGGTCATCTGGAGTTGGACCGAGGCCTCCTGAAGTTACAACAAGGTCGACCCTTTTAAAGGAATTGTGGAGTTCTTCTAAAAGTCTTTCAGGGTTATCGCCTACTACGGATTGATGATATACGTTTATGCCTAGATTTGCCAGCTCTTTTGAAATAAACTGGGCATTGGTATTTACTATATCTCCCAGCAGGAGTTCTGTTCCAACACATAAAATTTCTGCTTTCATAAATACTGCCTCCATAAAATAATTTATAGACTTATAATATCATAAAATACATATACTTTACTGTATGGTATATAAAAGTTTATAACTCTATAGTATAATATTATGTGTGAATTGTGGAAAGAGGTGATTGGACATGGGAGAGACAAATAACTCAAGGAGATCTAAACGACATGGAAAAAACTCAAGAAAAAAGAAATTGGCAGTAATAATCATTTCTTGTTTGGTTATTTTTTTTAGTGTCATTACAGGAATTTTATTATATAACTATAAGGATATAAAAAAATGGGACAATTTAATTTATCCGGGTGTAACTATTCAAAATTTGGACTTATCCGGAAGGACAAAACAAGAAGCCAGGGACATTTTAAATAAAGCTTTTGTTCAGAAAATACAGAACAAGAAAATAAATATATCGGCAGGAGACATGAATTATAATTTAAGTTATTCACGCATTAATGCCAGGTTTAATGTGGATGATACTGTGAATTTAGCATATTCTTATGGAAAAGATGCCAACATATTTAAGAAGTATAAATTGATCAAATATCCTGATATGGTAAACTATAACTTGAAATTTTTTTATAATAAAGCTCCAGTTAAGGAATTAATCAAGAAAATTGCGTCTGAAGTAGATAGAGATCCTATAAATTCAACTATAAGTATGGGTGGAATCGGATTTAATGTAACACCTGAGCAAAATGGAATTAAACTGGACCAGGAAGAACTTGAAAAGCAGTTATTGTCAAAAATAGATGGAGATGTATCCGGTAATCTTGATATAAAGGCCAGGTTAAAAATTACCTCTGCACAGATAAAAAGCAGTGACTTGAAAAAAGTGGATACGCTTGTTTCAAGTTTTAGTACAAACTATGGCTCAGTATCATCCTCACAGAGGGCAAATAATATAGTCCTTGCCACCAAAAGTATAAATGGAACAGTGATCATGCCGGGTGATGAGTTCAGCTTTAATGGAGTGGTAGGTGAAAGAACTGCAGCTAAAGGTTATAAAGCCGCTCCGGTGATAATTGGCGATAAGCTGGAGGATGGCTTGGGAGGAGGTATATGTCAGGTATCTACAACGCTCTATAATGCAGTAAATGCGGCCAAGCTTACATCCACTGAAAGGGTGCATCACACACTTCCGGTACACTATGTTGAGGAGGGAATGGATGCAACTGTGGATTATGGAAATATAGACTATAAATTCAGGAATGATTTCAAATATCCTCTTTATATACAGGGCTATACTTCCGGAGGGAATGTTGTATTTAATCTATACTCCAATTCAGCTGCTTCAAGGTAATTGCCAAAATTTTTAGGAGCTGTCCCAAAATTGATTTTTGGGCAGCTCCTTGCCATAACAAGGTATTAACTATCTTGTGTTGTTTTTTCGGGGCATAGTACAGGCCTGGCCAAGATTTGAAAATTTAATTCCGAATAAATATGCCAATACAGCTACTGATATAATGTAGATGGTTATATAAAAAGTATTAATCATCCAGAGAGGGACGGCGTTGTAGATGGTAATTGTTCCGAAGAATATAAATATTATTCCTGCCGCCCATTTTATGTACATTTCGGGAATGTGTCTGCACATCCATGCACCTCCAAGTATTCCTATTCCATCTGCAATTAACATTCCTATTGTAGATCCCATAAGTACAAGTAGCGGCTGGCTGCTTTGTGCAGATATGGTTATTGTCATGAGCTGAGTTTTATCACCCATTTCTGCCAGGAAAAAAGCTGTTGCTACTGTAATAACAGGTCCGAATTTGCTCTTTTTTTTGCCATCCTCGTCAATTTTATCTCCACGCAGGGTCCAGAAACCAAATCCAAGAAATGCTGCACCGGCAGCAATTTTTACTGTATCCATTGGTATCATGTAGCTTAAATAATTTCCAACAGCTACTGCAAGGGCATGATTGAGGATTGTGGCAACAAATACCCCTGTTAATACCTGCTTTATCCTATACTTGCTTGCCATTGCCATAGCAAGCAACTGGGTCTTGTCACCCATTTCAGCTGCAACTACGAGCAGCAGTGCCTTGATAATTACTGTCATTTTAATAATACCTCCTTTTAAAACAATAAAAAAAGACTTTAAAATACAACAAAAACATTGTATTAAAAGTCTCACTTTGACTGAAAGCAGCCACGATAAAGCCAGACCCAAAGGTCAGTATGTTGACTTTATCACCAATACAGGCAGTTACTCCCTTTTAAAATTTATAGTACTTATGATATCATAAATCATATTTATAGACAATAGAAATCAGTGCAATTTATATATTGTTTTCTTGACTTGTTTGTGTTATAATATACCTCGTGTCATGTGAGTTTATAATCATGCGGATATGGCGGAACTGGCAGACGCGCTAGATTCAGGTTCTAGTGAAGGCAACTTCATGCAGGTTCAATTCCTGTTATCCGCACCAAATCAAGGATTATGCCAAAATAGACGCAAGGCTTAAAAACCAACGCTTATGTGGCTTGACGAGGGTTTTAAATGAAAAATTTAGAACCTTCGTTTTTCACAGAAACACTTTGCTTTTTTAGAAGAAAGCAGAGTGTTTCTCTTTTTTAGGCTGGAATCAGTCCGGTAAACAATTTAATAACGCCAATATCATTTTGGGCTTGTTGCTGATGAGATAAAGATTTGACTGTTCCCCTGGGATTTGGATTAAGATAGTTTTAAAAGCAATAGAAACAGTATTGGGAGGAAAACTATGCTGATAAAAGAAGTATGTGAGAAATGCAGACTCACAAAAAAGGCGATAAAATATTATGAGGCTAAAGGTTTGATTAACCCACATATTCTTGAAAATGGTTATAGGGATTACAGTGACCATGATATATCTACACTTAAGGAAATATCGGTTCTTAGAAGATGTGGAATAAGCACCGCAGGTATTAAAAAAATATTGGCAAGTTCAAATAAGCCGTCAGAGCTGGCAAAATTCAGATATGTTACAGAACTGAGAATACAGCACCTTGATGCCATAAAAAAATTTATGACAAACTTGATCGAAGACTATGATATAAATCGGGAATTCGATTATATGCAGGTTCATGATAAAAATTTATATACAATAAAAGAAAAGCTTATATTTGCATTTCCCGGAGACTACGGTTTATTTCTGACTCTCCATTTCGGGAGATTTCTAAATGAATCTGTTGATTCCTGTGAAAAACAGAAGGCTTATGAGGCAATTGTCAACTATCTTGATAATGTAGATTTGTATTTATCTGAGGAACTCTCTAAATTTTTAGAAGCATTTTTAAGCGTAAACGGTAAAATAGACATTGCAGAACTGGAAACTGAAATGAATAATAATATTATTGAAGTTATAAGTGATACCGGGGGTTATCTGGAACGTCATCATGAGGAGATAGAACAGTATATTGAATATAAAA